>JALYFY010000001.1 GCA_030777385.1 Pseudomonadota bacterium
CCGCCTTGGGCCAGCGCCAAACCGGTCGCGCCAGTTTGCCTAAAAGAACCGTGCGCGAAGAGACAGCTTGGCTCTTCCTTACACCTACCACAGCGAGCCGGGCTGCCCAGCGCGCCACCCTCGATCACCTCAAGCTCAGGGCTCACCAGCCCTGGGCCCACAGGTGCTGGCTCTTTGACATAGCCACAGCAGCAGAACTCAAGGACGGCACTGACACGCGTCATCCCGGACGGCAGCAGCCGATCCGGGATCGGGCACACCAGCCCAGCCTTGTCATCCCGGAGCTGCAGGGCAGAGCCCGGGGTCCATACCCGCTGACGGTGCGGAACTGCGTGCGATACGAACCGCCCTTTTCTGGGACGTCAGCGGTTCTGGATCCCCGCCTGCGCGGGGATGACAGCGGTGAGGGGCCGGCGCCATTCCCGTCCCACGATCCCGGAGCGGCTCCGCCGTCCGGGACAACCGCGAAGATGCGGGAGGAAGCGGGTACGGGATCGCCGCATCGCTCCTAGGAACGCAGGAACTCCAGCATCAACCGGTTGAGGTCCGAGGCATGAGTCGCCGCAAAGCCATGAGGCGCGCCCTGGATCACCTCCAGACGGCTCCCGGCGGTCATCTCGTGCGCGCGCCGGCCCGAAACCTCCAGGGGCACGATGCGGTCGCTGTCGCCGTGGACGACGAAAACCGGGATCGTGATCGTCTTCAGATCCTCGCGGAAGTCGGTAGTGCCGAAGGCCACGATGCATTGCTGCGTTCCAAGGGGGGAAGCGCCCCAGGCGATCCACTTGCTGAACGGGATCAGATCGTTGCCGGCTTCGTTCAGTCCCCCATCGGCATTGTAGAAATTCGGGAAGAACCCATCGAGGAAACCGATGCGGTCCTTCTTCACCGCATCCAGCATGCCGTCAAACACCTCCTGGCCCACACCTTCCGGGTTGTTGTCGGTCTTGAGCAGGAAGGGCGGCACAGCGCCGAGCAGCATGGCCTTCGCCACACGACCGGAGCCGTAGCGCCCAAGATAGCGCGCCACCTCGCCACCGCCCATGGAGAAGCCGGCGAGCACCGCATCGCGCAGGTCGAGATGCTCCATCAGGTCGTTGAGGTCGGACGCGAAGGTGTCGTAGTCGTATCCGCCCGCAGGCTTGCCGGACTCGCCGAATCCGCGCCGGTCATAGGCCACGCAGCGATAACCGGCCTCCGTCAGCGCCGTGATCTGCTGCTCCCACATGCGATGACTGAGCGGCCAGCCGTGGATGAGAACGACCGGCTGCCCCTGCCCCAGGTCCTGATAGTAGATCTCGGTTGCAGGCGCGCCCGTGGTCTTCACGTAAGGCATCGTGGTCTCCCTATTTTGCGGCAGTTCGATTGGACTCATGCAAAGCCTGGCAGCAGAGTGTGACGAAACAGAGAACTTTCCCAACCTTTCGCAAGACGCTTCGTATGTGACGAATGGATGAACACACGCAGCCGCCAAGGCCTTCAGGATAGTCGTATCTTTCCCGCTTTCAGGAGCGCATACTGGCGGAAGGTCAGGAGGACGTCATGATTCAGAAGATCAGGTCCTACATATCCTTCGAGAACGAAGCGCTCGTCGTTGCAGCCCTGGCTTTCATGTTCTGCGGAGCGGTGATCCTGGGATTCATGTGATGCTTTCCCAAACCGTGATCGCGCTGATCCTGATGGCCGCCGTTCTCGCGGTCTACATGATGATGATCAGGAGTCCTTGAGGGAAGGCATACCGGGGAAGTTTCGCCTCGGGATCACGTATCCTGATCGCGATCGGGCTGCCGGATGTTCCCGTCGCCATAGCCCCGCCGACCATCGAGCTTCACCTTTGCAGGAGGAACAGGGCGGCCTCTCAAGGATTGAGCCGCCTTCCAAAGAGCATTCAAGATGCCCTGAGCCATTCCATTCGGGTTCTTGCTCATCATACAAAAATCGCATGAGCGGAAGGCTTTTTCGTGACGGGAGCACGGGCAGGTCTCTCACCCCGCTAGCCGCATGAGTTCGGACTCTGAGCCAAAGGCGAAAACCTTTTCCATCCGCTCGCCCTGCCGGGCAACGGCACCAGACCGTCGGTTCGGAGTTGAGGAGATGGCTATCGCATGATGGCAGTTGGATAGGGCCTGTGACGCGGCACCGCCAAACGAAGGGGCAATCTCATGGACGGACAGCAACCCGACAGCATGGTTCTCAAGGCGCCTGCGGCTGCGCCGTTCCAGTTCGTGGTGCGGATCGCACCCGGCAAGGCTGGACGGGCCTTTGAGGTTACGGGCTTGGGGCTCGCAGCAGGCGCGCAGACCACGCATCGCCATGAGCTGTCGGGCCAGGAACAGAACGACTACCTCGATCTGTTCGAAGGGATCGCCCGCGCCTTCGGCACCCGCCTCCCCCGCAATCGCCAGGAGAGCGAGACGTCCTCTTTCACAGCCCCCTATCGGGTGCTGCTCGACCGCAACATCGCGCCGGAGATCTGGTACGGCTATGGCGATCCCGCCGTCACCCGGGTTCCGGCCGAGCGGACCGGCGACGGGGATTGGTATTATCTGTTTGCCACCTCCAACGATGCGCCGAACTCGTTCCCGATCCTGCGCTCCAGAACCCTGGACGCCTGGGAACTCACCGGCTTTGTGTTCCCGGAAGGCCGCAAGCCGTCCTGGGCCTTGGATGGCGTGAACGTCAGCGACTACTGGGCGCCCGAGATGCATATGACGGGCGAGGAATTCCTGGTGTGTTTCACGGCGCGGGAAAAGGGCGGCTCGCTGGCGATCGGGCTGGCGCGTTCCTCAAGCCCCGAGGGGCCGTTCGAGAGCGATGAAGCACCCATCCTCAGTGGAGGCGTGATCGATTCTCACCTCTTTGTCGGTCGTGACGGTCGGACCTTTCTGTTCTGGAAGGAGGACTCGAACGATGTCTGGCCGAGCCTTTTGAGCGCATTCCTGCACGATCACCCGGAACAGGCTCGAGCGCTCTTCCCCTCGCCCGAGGACCAGCGGACGGCATCGCTCTCGCTCACGCTCTGGCCCTGGGTGAGGACGCTCGATCCCATGGAGCGCTTCCTCGTGCAGCAAGCGCTGATCGAAGCGGTGGTGGCCGATTTCGCCGGCTTCCGAGAACGCCTGCAGGCGGTGCCTGAGGCGGACGTTCCCAAGGCTCGGATTCAGGGCATCCTCACGGCCCTGCGCACTCCGGTCTACGCGCAGGAGTTCGATCCCCGCACGCGCAAGCTCCTGGGGGAGCGTCAGGTCGTGCTGGAAAACGATCAGGTGTGGGAGGCACATCTCATCGAGGGCATATGGGTTCTGGAACATCTGGGTCTCTTCTACATGTTCTATGCCGGCAACGATTTCTCGACCCCGGAATACGGCACCGGGGTTGCGGTCGCCAACTCGCCGCTCGGCCCTTACCGCAAGATGGACCGCCCTCTCCTGCGCTCGTCGCCTGACTGGATCGGGCCCGGCCACCCTTCCGTCGCTCCGGGGCCCGACGGAGAGCCATGGCTCTTCCTGCATGCGTTCTTTCCTGGGGAAGCCGGATACAAGAAGTTCCGTGCCCTGCTGACCGTGCCTTTGCAGTTCGACCGTGAGAGCGTAACAGTGCGGCCTGCATCGCCTGGAACGAAGACATCCTCTTAGGAGCAAGCCCATTGACCCGTTTGCCCGGTCCACGCAGAGCGGCACTCTGCCTGCTCGCCCTATCGGTTCTGACACCAAGCACGGTATCGGCGGGTGGCCTGTCCAACCCCGATAGCCTGAGGGCGCAATTGCAGGCCATCGCCAGCAGGCATCCCGGCCGCATCGGTGTCTGCGCTCAGGACGAGCGCTCCGCGCCGGTCTGCGTCAATGGGGATCAGCGTTTCTCGTTGCAGAGCGTGATGAAGGTGGTCGCTGCTGCAGCAGCAATGGATGCCGTCGATCAAGGCCGGATGAAGCTGGAGGAGCCGATCACGGTGCGGCGGCAGGATCTGAGCGTCTACGTTCAGCCCATCGCCGATCTCGTGAAAAAGCAGGGACAGTTCGACACCACCATCGGGGACATCATCCGCCGCGCAGTGGTGCAAAGCGACAATGCTGCTGCCGACATCCTTGTGGCGCGTCTCGGCGGACCCGAGGCCGTTCAGGCTTTTCTCAACCGAAAAGGCGTTGCGGACCTCAGGATCGACCGCGACGAGCGTCACCTCCAGTCTGAGAGCACCGGGCTGACTTGGAAGCCGGAATATGTCGATCCTGAGCGTTTCTCCAAAGCGCGTCAGGCTTTGTCGAAACAGGCGCGCGACGCTGCCTACGACGCCTATCGCAAGGACGAGCGGGACACCGCGACGCCCAAGGGCATGACCTCGTTCCTTCACGCGCTCATGACGGGCCGCCTGCTCTCCCCAGCCTCCACCCGGCACCTGATGGACGTGATGGCCCAGACGGCAACCTCCCCGGACCGCTTGCGCGCAGGCGCTGCCCGTGGCTGGACGGTCGCTCACAAGACGGGATCGAGCGGAACCTGGAACGGCATCACGGCAGCCACGAACGATGTGGGCATCCTTATCGCTCCCGATGGTGGGAAGGTCGCGATTGCGGCTTTCGTGGCAGACTCGAAGGCCCCGTATAAGGACAGGGCTGCCGCGATTGCAGCTGCGGCCCGGGCGGCCACCGCCTCTTACCAGTAGAGCGAAGGGCTAACCGATGGGGCCGGCGACAAGCAGGATAATGTGCATCGGCGGAGCCGCCGTCGATCGTAAGTACCGTGCCCTGGCTCCGGTTCGGCCGGGCACCTCAAATCCTGTCACATCGGAGCGCTCGTTCGGTGGGGTGGCCCGCAATGTGGCGGAGAACATCGCGAGGCTTGGGGCACAGGTCTCCATGATGACGATCCTGGGCGACGACGAGAATGGCCGGGCGCTACTCGAAGATCTGAAGCGCCTGCAGATCGATACGGAGCAGGTGACGATCCTGGGCGGGCATGCCACGGCGGAATATGTTGCGGTGCTGCAGCCGGATGGCGATCTTGCCGTCGGCCTCGCCAACATGGCGATCTTCGACAGCATGACCCCGCCCCTGCTCCGCAAGG
>JALYFY010000002.1 GCA_030777385.1 Pseudomonadota bacterium
AGACATTCGGTCTACTTCGCAAATGTGCCAGCAGCGGACCTTTGATCATCACAGCCAAAGCCGCTTGCCAGGCAGACTATATCGCTTCCATCCCGAGGCTTCGGGTAGGGTAACGCAGGGTTGGATCGAAAGGGTTGAGCTGCCGGGCGATTCCTTCCGCTTCGTTTCGTATCAGATCGACTACCAGCGGCAGCCGATCCCCGTCCAGGCGCTCCGACAAAGTGCCTATGCTCAGGGCCGCAACAGCCCGCCCCTCCGAGTCAAGGATCGGCACTCCCACGCCGGCCATGCCGGGGATCAGGCCCGTGTTGAGGCTGCAGAAGCCCGTCTTGCGGACGTTCTGGATCTGCATCCGCAACCCGATCTCATCGAAGCCGCCCCGGTCGAGCAGGCGAGGAACGTTGAAGCGGATCACGGCTTCGCGCTCCTCCTCCGGCAGGAACGACAGGATGGCGAGACTCCCCTGACCGATGCCGAGAGGCACCTTGCCGCCGATATCGCCCGTGAAGGTCCTGATCGGGAACGGGCCCTCCACGCGATCCAGGCAGACGGCGTCGAACCCGTTCCGCACCAGAAGGAAGATGCTGTCGCTCAATGTGGAGGACAGGCGCAGAAGCGCTGACCTGGCCGTGCTGCGCAATCCGCCCGACTGAGCGGCCCGTGCGGCCAGGACAAAGAAGTCGAGGGCCAGCCGGTATTTGCGGCTCGCATCCACCTGCTCGACGAAGCCCTCGGCCATGAGAACCTTCAGGGCCCGATGAGCGCTGGGTTGGGTGATCCCGCCGGCTGATGCGATGTCGGTCAGGCGCATCCCATGGGCATCCCCAGCCCCGAGAACCTTCAGGAGCGCCAGGGCTCGCCGCGTTCCAGATGTGCTATTTTCCGACATATAGAACAACTTCCGTCCACTGATATCTTTTATTTCAGATAATGGAAGATGTGTCAAAAAACTTTCACATGCTGGAACATTAAGATTGACTTGGGCTGGGGCCTCGCTCGTGATGCCGATCCGGGCGTCGTGCGCATTCGGGCTTATGGCTGAATGCTTTGCAAGGATCGGAGACCAGAATGGCATTCCTGACACTCGAAGGAGTTTCTAAGGAATTCGGCACGTTCACGGCCGTTCGCGATGTCAGCCTGACGATCGACAAAGGTGAATTCGTTTCGCTTCTCGGCCCGTCGGGCTGCGGGAAGACAACGACCCTGCAGATGATCGCCGGTCTCGTCGAACCCACTGAGGGCCGGATCTCCCTCGACGGACGCGATATCACGCGCGAGAAGCCCAACCGCCGCGGCCTCGGCGTCGTCTTTCAGAGCTATGCCCTCTTCCCTCACATGACCGTGGCGCAGAACGTCGCGTTCGGGCTCGAGATGCGACGCGTTCCGCAGGCCGAGCGGACCGATCGCGTGCGGGAGGCGCTCATGCTGGTGCAGCTTTCCTCCTTCGCCGACCGTTATCCCCGCCAGCTCTCCGGTGGTCAGAGGCAGCGTGTGGCTATCGCTCGCGCCCTCGTCATTGCGCCGCCCGTCCTCCTGCTGGACGAGCCTCTCTCCAACCTGGACGCCAAGCTGCGCGAGGAAATGCAGTTCGAGTTGCGGCGGATCCAACGCAAGGTCGGCACGACCACCATCATGGTCACCCACGATCAGGCCGAAGCGCTCTCCATCAGCGATCGCGTGGTCGTGATGGAAGGCGGGCGGATGACTCAGGTGGATGCGCCGTACCGGCTTTACGAGCAGCCCTCGAACGCCTTCATCTCGTCCTTCGTCGGCAAGACCAATCTTCTGGCCGGCACCTGGCGCCGCAACGGCACAACCAGCGCCGCGGACATCGGCGGCGTCCTGCTGGAGGCCTCCGCGCCAGAGATTGCCGCAGGAACCCCGGTCACGTTGTCAATCCGCCCCGAGAAGATCCTTGTGCGCGATGCTGGCGCAGGCCGCCTGGAGGGACGTGTCGCCAGCCGCTTCTTCCTGGGCAGCCAGTGGCTCTTCACCGTCGAGACTCCGATCGGGATCATGACGGTCTCCACGCCCAACCTGGGCGTCGAGCCGGCCGCGGAAGGCTCCCCGGTCGGGCTCGACTGGTCGCCGGACAACATGCGCATCATCGCGGGTACCGCCGCAGCGGCTTGAGGGAGGGAACAATGATGACCTCGCGCTCCCCTATCCATTCAGCCCCATGGCTGCTTGCCGGACCCGGAGCCCTGTTCTTTTTCGGGCTCGTGCTCCTGCCCCTGGCGCTCACCGTCATCCTGTCGTTTCAGGCCTACGATCATTCCACCGGCATCCAGAACACCTTCACGCTGTCGCACTACATCACCGTCGTCACGGACGGGTACTATCTCGAGATCTTCTGGAGGACGCTGCGGATCGCGGCGCTGACCACACTCATCTGTGCCGCCATTGGTGTTCCGGAAGCCTACATCCTGTCGCGCATGCGGGATCCGTGGCGCTCGGTTTTCCTTCTCGTCATCATCGGCCCCCTGCTCGTCTCCGTTGTCGTCCGCACCTTTGGCTGGAGCATACTGCTCGGCTCGCAGGGCCTCGTGAACCAGGCACTCCAGCTCGTCGGGTTCGCACCGGCCAGGATCCTCTACACCGAGACCGCCATCGTCATTGCTCTCGTCCACGTCATGCTGCCGTTCATGGTTATTCCGGTGTGGACGGCCCTGCAGAAGCTCGATCCCATGGTCGAGGCGGCAGCCTGGACCCTCGGCGCCTCCCACTTCACGGCTCTTCGCCGGGTGGTCATGCCGCAGGTGACGCTCGGCATGCTCTCCGGCAGCCTCATCGTCTTCGGGCTGTCGGCCAGTGCCTTCGCCGTTCCAGCGCTCCTGGGTGGCCGTCGCCTGAAGATGGCGGCGACCTTGGTTTACGACGAGTACCTCCAGGAGCTGAACTGGCCCCTCGGAGCCACCATCGCGATCATCGTTCTTGTCGCAAACCTCTGCATCATGCTGGCCTACAACCGCATGGTCGAGGCCCGCGCACGCCGGACTCTTGGATGACACCATGCAGAAGAATGGCACCATCGCACTCACCTTTCACGTTCTTGTTCTAGCGTTCGTCCTGGCACCGCTGGCCATCATCTGCCTCGTCGCGTTCACGCCCGAGAACACGCTGAGCCTGCCGACGACCGGCCTGTCGCTGCGCTGGTTCAAGGCGGTGTTCGCGCATCCCGATTTCATGGCGTCCTTCTGGAACAGTATCTGGCTGGCAGCGCTCTCTGCGACATTGGCTGTCGCGTTCGCCGTGCCTGCCGGGCTTGCCATCAGCCGCTACTCGTTTCCAGGCCGGGACTTCCTGAATGCCCTGTTCCTGTCGCCGCTGATCATTCCTCATCTGGTTCTCGGGGTAGCCTTTCTGCGGCTGTTCGCGCTCCTAGGTGCTACGGGCAGCTTTGCTTGGCTCGTCGCGACGCACATAATCATCGTAACGCCCTATGTGCTCCGTCTCGTGCTCGCTGCCTTGTCCGGGCTCGACCGCAGCGCCGAGCAGGCCGCGCGGACGCTTGGCGCCGGGGAATGGACCGCGTTTCGCCGCATCACAGCTCCCATGATCCTGCCCGGCATCACGGGCGGCTGGCTGCTGGCCTTCATCAACAGCTTCGACGAGCTGACGATGTCAATCTTCGTCACCTCGCCAGCAACCGTCACGCTGCCGGTCCGCATGTACATGTACGCGACAGAGTCCATCGACCCGATGATGGCGGCCGTTTCGGCCCTGATGATCGCCATCACGGCGGCCGCTATGCTAGTGCTGGACCGCGCGTTCGGGCTCGACCGCATTCTCGTCGGGCAGCGCTGAGGACATGGATATGGCTCTTCTCAAGCGCCTTGCTCGGCAAGAGCTTCCCGCCGTTTCCTTCACATTGAACGGTGAGGCCTGCTCGGGCCGTGCTGGCGATACGGTTTTGACCGCTATTCTCACCCAATCCGACCGGCTGCGTCCCAGCGACTTCTCAGGAGCACCCAGAGCTGGCTTCTGCCAGATGGGCGCATGCCAGGACTGCTGGGTTCTCACAGGCGACGGCGGGCGCATCCGCGCCTGCAGCACGGCTCTGGAACCGGGAATGAATCTTCGAACCATGATGGAGCCGAGATCGTGAGCGACGCCACGCGACCGCTGATCGTCGGCGCCGGCCCTGCCGGCATCCGTGCCGCCCAGATCCTCGTGAGCTCGGGCATCAGGCCAGCTGTCATTGATGAGGCGCCATCGGTCGGCGGACAGATCTATCGCCAGAGGCTCGTGCCCGATGAGCGCTCCGCGAAAGATCTCTACGGATCGGAGGCCGCGAAGGCCACGGCCCTGCACGGCACCTTCGCGGGGATCCGCGACAGGATAGATTACTATCCCGAAACCCTGGTGTGGAACCTCCGCGACAAGGCTGCGGATGCGGTGACGGGCCATCGCACGCGCCGCATCCCATTCAGCCATCTGATCCTGGCTACCGGCGCAACCGACCGCGTCCTCCCCTTCCCGGGCTGGACCCTTCCGGGCGTCTTCACCCTCGGCGGCTCCCAGATCGCCTTGAAGTCGCAGGGCTGCGCCATTGGCGAGGAGGTCGTGTTTCTCGGCTCCGGACCGCTGCTCTATCTCGTTGCATGGCAATACGTGAAAGCCGGCGCCAACGTTGCGGCCGTTCTCGACACGTCACCGTTCTCGGCCAAGCTTCACCTCCTTCGCGGATTGTTCGCTCAGCCGTCCATCGTGCTGCGCGGTTTCCGCTATGCCGCCGAACTCATGGCGCGCGGCGTTGCCGTTCGCTTTGGGGTTCAGCCGGTTCGCATCGACGGTGCAGCGAGAGTCGAGGGGGTTGTCTGGCGCGAGCGCGACGAGGAGCATCGCCTCGCCTGCGACGCGGTGGGTTATGGATTCTCCCTGCGGTCCGAAACACAGCTCGCGGATCTTGCGGGATGCCGCTTTGTCTTCGATGCCCGGGACCGGGCATGTCGGCCTGAACGCGACGGCGCGGGACGCACCAGCATGCGTGGCGTCTATATCGC
>JALYFY010000003.1 GCA_030777385.1 Pseudomonadota bacterium
GGTCCTCGGTCCGTTCGCGCTTGTCCTTGCGCTGGCGAGGCTCGCGGTCGGAGCCTGCATCGACGATCTCCTCGGGAGCAGGCAGCCGCGAACGGTTGAAGCGCACCAGGGCGTTGGCGATTTCCTCTGCCGAGCGCTCGGCGAGCAGCGCTCGCGCCATGACGAGATCCTCTTCCGTGGTCTCCTCGGCGAAGATCGGATCCTGCATCAGGCGTTCCCGGTCGCGCACCCGGATCTCTTCCGCGGACGGCGGTCCGGCCCAAGTGACGTCGACGCCTGCCATGTCCACGAGCCGCTCGGCCTTGCGGCGGCGCGTATAGGGCACGAGAAGGACGCAGGTGCCCTTGCGGCCGGCCCGGCCCGTGCGGCCGCTGCGGTGCAGAAGGGTCTCGTGGTCGTTCGGCAGGTCGAAATGGATGACGAGGCCAAGATCGGGCAGGTCGATGCCGCGGGCTGCCACGTCTGTCGCGACGCAGACCCGGGCGCGCCCGTCGCGGAGGGCTTGGAGCGCGTGGCTGCGCTCGCTCTGGGTCAGCTCGCCCGAGAGGGCTACCGCCAGGAAGCCGCGCTCGAGCAGGCTGGCATGCAGGTGCCGCACCGCCTCGCGGGTGTGGCAGAACACCATGGCGCCGCGGCTCTCATAGAAGCGCAGCACATTGACCACCGCATGCTCGACCTCGTTGGGAGCGATCCTGAGTGCCCGGTAGTCGATGTCGCCGTGCGGCTGGTTCTGGACCAGGGTGTCGATGCGGTGCGCGTCGCGCTGGTAGCGCCGCGCCAGGGCGACGATGTTCTTCGGCAGGGTTGCGGAGAACAGGAGGGTGCGGCGCTCCTCCGGCGTGGCATCGAGGATGAACTCCAGATCCTCGCGGAAGCCGAGATCGAGCATCTCGTCGGCCTCGTCGAGCACGACAACGCGCATCTTCGAGGTGTCGAGGCGGCCGCGTTCCAGGTGGTCGCGCAGGCGACCCGGGGTGCCGACGACGATATGGCAGCCATCGGCGAGCGCCCGCGCCTCCCGGCGCACATCCATGCCGCCGACGCAGGAGGCAACCCGCGCGCCTGCCGGGCCATAGAGCCAGATGAGCTCCCGGTTGACCTGGAGGGCAAGCTCGCGGGTCGGCGCGATGATCAGGGCCAGCGGCTCGCGCGGAGTCTCGAAGCGCTCAGCCTCGCCCAGGAGGGGGGAGGCCATGGCAAGGCCGTAGGCGACCGTCTTGCCCGAGCCGGTCTGAGCCGAGACGAGAAGGTCCCGGTCGATGGCGTCGGGCTGAAGCACAGCGGCCTGGACGGGAGTGGGATCGTTATAGCCTTTGTCGGCGAGAGCGCGCTCAAGGCTGGGATTTGTTGCAGGAAAAGGCATGAGAGTGTGGCTGAACCGTTTCTAGGGAGACGTGATAGGCCCCGGTAATAATGATCAGCCAGAGGCGGCGGTGTCGTCTATTTCGTCGATCGACACCAGAAATACGACATCGATATCGAGGTCGTCATCATCGTCTTCGTCGTCTTCGTCGACCTCGTCCTCTTCGTCCAGGGCCTCATAGAAGGCATCGATCTCGTCTTCCGATGCCGGCCGTGTCGTCAAGGCAGCTGAGCCGTCCCAAAGGGATCGGCCCTCGCTCTTAAACGACTTTAGGTCATCTTTAAAGCTCTCACTGAGAAAGAGTTCGCGGGCCTGCTCCTCATCCGCATTCGTCACGGCAGCCGCTTTGCCGGCAATCTCAAGGGTGACCATGGCTTGTCCTTCGCCGATGCAGGGTGATCCAAATCACTAACGCCCAGGCCCAGGATTGGATCAAACCGATCCTGCATAAGCCTTTTGGAGGGCAGGAAGGGTGTGAAAAGCCCCTAAGACCAGTCTGGACACGACGCGACCAATATGAGACCAGTTAAGCTGTGAACGCTACCGGCTCCCATTCCGTTTTCCGGTCTCTGCACCGGCTTTCCGTGCCAGGCTCCCGTGTCAACGAAGACGGGATCGGCCTGCACGGTTCGTTTGCCTGGGTGATCGACGGCGCCACCGGAATGTCGGACGAGCAGCTGACCTCCGGCGGAAGCGATGCGGCGTGGCTTGCCGGTTTGATCGGTGAGCGCCTGCTGGATCTCTCCGGCGATCGGAGCTTGGATGCGGTGCTGAGCCGCCTTGAGGCCGACATCCGCTCAGCCTTCGATGAGGCGACGGCGCATGTGCCTGGGATCGACGACCATCATGCTCCTTCCGCATGCCTTGGCTTGATCGGGGCTCAGATGGAGCAAAACGGAGATGTCGCCATCAAGGGCCGTTTCCTCGGTGACGTGATCGCGCTCGTGCCGTCGGAGACAGGGATCGTTCGATGGACCGACGAGCGGGCAAAGCCGTTCGAGCGGAAGACGCTGGCCGCTCTCGGAGCCCAGGAGCATGAGCCCGGTCAGGTGCCCGAGGCGGTGAGACGCCAGATTCTCGAGAACCGCACCAAGCTCAACCAGCCGGACGGGTACTGGGTGGTGAATCCGCGCCGCCCCTGGTCCGGCCGGGAGCTACGCTTCGAGGCGAGCGTCAGGCCGGGTGAGCCCATCGTGCTCGCCACGGACGGCTTCATGCGGCTTGTCGATGTTTTCGAGGCTTATTCGGACAGCAGCCTACATGCCCAGCTCGCGGCGGGCAGGGGAGACAGCCTGATGCAGGAGTTGCGGGAGCGGGAGCGGGGCGACCTGAAGGCAGGCGCCTATCCTCGTGTGAAAACGCACGATGACGCGACTTTTCTCGTGATCACGGCCGGGACACACGGCTGAAGAATTTCCACAAGGCACGTCCAAGCGGCGTACCCTGCAGTGGGAGGAAAAGGACCTACAACAATGAGGGAAACAACAATGAAACTGACCCGACGCATTCTGATGGCCGCTGCCACCGGCAGCCTTCTGCTCTCAGGCACGGCCGCCATGGCCCAGCAGACCGAGCTCACCTTCTGGAGCTGGCGCCAGGAAGACCGCGCCTTCTATCAGGACGTCATCAAGAAGTTCCAGGCGAAGGAGCCGAACATCTCGGTGAAGTTCGAGACCTACGCGCCCGAGAACTACCAGACCATCCTGTCCACGGCGCTCGCTGCCGGCCGCGGCCCGGACGTGATCCAGGTTCGCGCCTACGGCAACCTCGAGACCATCGCGACCCCCGGTTACCTGCTTGCTCTCGACAAGCAGAACGTGCCGGAGCTGGCGAACTTCCCGGAAGCGGCGCTCGCCGCCGAGACCCTGCGCTCCGACGGCAAGGTCTACGCGGTACCCTTCGCCATGCAGGCCCAGCTCGTGGTCTACAACAAGAAGATCTTCAAGGATAACGGCGTCAACCCGCCGAAGACCTGGGACGAGATGATGGCGTTGGCCCAGGCGCTGAAGGCCAAGAACATCACGCCGTTTGCCAACGGCACCGCAACCGCCTGGCAGAACGAGACCATCGTCGGCGGCCTGCTCTCGTCCATGCTGGGCAAGAGCTTCGAAGAGGAGATCGTCTCAGGCAAGGCGAACTTCACCGATCCGCGCTTCGTTGGCGCGCTCGCCAAGCTCAAGGACATCGGCCAGTACTTCTCGCCGAACTTCACGGGCGTGGACTATCCGTCCTCGCAGCAGCTCTTCGTGGCGGGCCGCGCGGCCATGTTCGCGGGCGGCTCCTATGAGGTGGCGAACTTCAAGAACCAGAACCCCAC
>JALYFY010000004.1 GCA_030777385.1 Pseudomonadota bacterium
CGATGCGGAAGCGGACGGCAGCTGCCGGGCGCTGATCCTCACCGGTTCGGGACGCGGCTTCTGCGCCGGCCAGGATCTGTCCGACCGGGTGTTCAGCCCGGGGCAGGCTCCCGATCTCTCCTCGACGCTGGAGCGGCTCTACAACCCGCTCGTGCGCAAGCTGCGCGAATTGCAGATGCCCGTGGTCTGCGCTGTCAACGGCGTGGCCGCAGGCGCCGGCGCCAATATCGCGCTCGCCTGCGACATCGTTCTGGCGGCGCGCTCCGCCAAGTTCATCCAGGCCTTCGCGAAGCTCGGACTCGTTCCCGATTCAGGCGGAACCTGGTTCCTGCCGCGGCTCGTCGGCACGGCACGCGCACGGGCTCTCGCATTGCTTGCCGAGCCGGTGCCGGCCGAACAGGCGGAGAGCTGGGGCATGATCTGGAAAGCCGTGGACGATGCGGGCCTCATGAACGAGGCGCATCGTCTGGCGGCTCATTTTTCGACGCAGCCCACCGTCGGGCTTGGGCTGATCAAGCAGGCCCTCGACGCCTCGCAGACGAACGATCTCAACCGGCAGCTCGACCTGGAACGCGACCTGCAGGGCCGGGCCGGGCGCACGCCGGACTACATGGAGGGCGTGATGGCGTTCTTTGAGAAGCGGCAGCCCAAATTCACGGGACAAGCCTGATGGACGCGCCCTCTTCCGCAATCGCCTCGCACGACATCGCGCAAGCCTGTGCCCAGGCCATGTGGGCCGAGGATCAGGCGAGCCAGGGGCTCGGCATGGTTGTGGAGCGGGTTGCGCCGGGCGAGGCGGTTCTGTCCATGCCGATCCGGCCCGACATGACGAACGGCCACGGCATCTGCCACGGCGGCTTCATCTTCACGCTGGCCGACTCGGCTTTTGCGTTCGCCTGCAACACCTACAACCAGCGCACCGTCGCGCAGCAATGCGCCGTGACGTTCCTGCAGCCTGGCCTCAGGGGTGATACGCTTACCGCTCATGCAGTGGAGCGCAACCGCTCCGGCCGTTCCGGCATCTATGACGTGACGGTTCGCAACGGGCAGGGAGAAGCGGTCGCCGAATTCCGCGGGCATTCGCGCACGATTCCCGGCACGCTGCTCGCGTCAGACGCGGACGAGACGGAACCAACAAGAAAATAGATGGGAGACTTCCTTGAATCAGATCCCGCTCCGCAAGCTGTCCGAACTCAAACCCCCGGCCGCCGCTCTCGACCGCCTCGAACTCGCATCCCGTGACGAGCTCACCGCATGGCAGCGCGAGCGTCTCGCCTGGTCCCTGCGCCATGCCTACGAGAACGTACCGCACTATAAGGCGAAGTTCGATGCGGCAGGGGTCCATCCGGACGACTTCAAGGATCTGGGCGACCTCGCGAAGTTCCCGTTCACCACCAAGGCGGACCTGCGCGACAACTATCCCTTCGGGATGTTCGCCGTTCCTCAGGACAGGATCGCCCGCGTCCACGGCTCGTCGGGCACCACCGGCAAGCCCACGGTCGTCGGCTACACCAAGCGCGACATCGACACCTGGGCCGACGTGATGGCCCGCTCGATCCGGGCGAGCGGCGCACGGCCGGGCATGAAGGTGCATGTAGCCTATGGCTACGGGCTGTTCACCGGCGGATTGGGCGCTCATTACGGTGCCGAGCGCCTCGGCTGCATGGTGATCCCCATGTCGGGCGGCATGACCGAGCGCCAGGTGCAGCTCATCCACGACTTCGAGCCCGACGTGATCATGGTCACGCCCTCCTACATGCTGGCGATCCTGGACGAGTTCCGCAAGCAGGGCCTCGACCCGCGCCAATCGTCGCTCAAGGTCGGCATCTTCGGCGCGGAGCCCTGGACGAACGCCATGCGGGCCGAGATCGAGGAGGCCTTCGACATCCATGCGGTGGACATCTACGGCCTCTCCGAAGTCATGGGACCGGGCGTCGCCTGCGAGTGCATCGAGACCAAGGACGGCCTGCACATCTGGGAGGATCACTTCTACCCCGAGGTGATCCATCCGGTGACGGGCGAGGTGCTGCCGGACGGCGAGGAGGGGGAACTCGTCTTTACGTCGCTCACCAAGGAGGCGATGCCAGTCATCCGCTACCGCACCCGCGACCTGACCCGGCTCATGCCGGGCACCGCGCGCACCATGCGCCGCATGGAAAAGGTCACGGGCCGCACCGACGACATGATGATCATCCGGGGCGTGAACGTCTTCCCCACCCAGATCGAGGAAAAGCTCCTGACGATCCCGGCCCTGTCGGGCCACTACCAGATCGTGCTGACCCGCGAAGGCCGCATGGACCAGGTGGAGATCCGGGCCGAGATCCGGCCTGAATCCGACTACCCGGAAACCCGCAAGGCGGCGTCCGAGCGCCTGAGCCAGGCGATCAAGGATACCATCGGCATCACGGCTCAGGTAAACGTCCTCGACCCTGAAGGGATCGAGCGCTCGCTCGGCAAGGCCAGGCGCGTGATCGACCGCAGACCGAAAGAATAGACAAACCCATGGCCCGCACCCGCGCCACAGACTATGACGACAAGCGCCGGGCGATCCTCGATCGCTCGGCCGAACTCTTTGCCGAGCATGGCTATGATCGCGCCTCCATGAGCAGGATCGCCGAGGCCTGCGGAGTCTCGAAGGCCAACCTCTATCACTACTACCGGGACAAGGAAGAACTGCTCTTCGACGTGATCCGCTTCCACCTGGAGGAACTGCTCGAAGTGGTGGATGCCGCCGACCGGCCCGATCTTGCCGCCGGGCCTCGTCTCAAGGAACTGGTCGCGGCCCTGCTCGAGGCCTATCGCGATGCCGATGCCCAGCACAATGTGCAGATCAACGGCCTGCGCCTGCTGCCCTCGGACAGACAGACCGAGCTCAAGGCGATGGAGCGTGAGCTGGTGAAAATCTTCTCCGATGCGGTGGCCGGCGTAGCCCCGCAGCTGAAGG
>JALYFY010000005.1 GCA_030777385.1 Pseudomonadota bacterium
GTTCTCGCGAGCGCCCGCGCTGCGATCCTTCTGAGCAAATCCGATGCGCCCCTGGCCGAAAGGCTTGCCGCCGTCGATACCTTGAAAGCCCGCGGCGATCAGGACGCCCTTGCCCTCTTGTCCACCCTGCCGGCCGCTGCGCAGCCTGAGCTTGCAGAGGCTGCTGGAAAGGCGGCGGAGAGCATCCGCACCCGTCTTGCATTCTGGAGCGAGGTTCGAAATGTCTGGTACGGCGTCTCGCTCGGCTCCGTGCTGTTGCTCGCCGCGATTGGCCTTGCCATCACGTTCGGCACCATGGGCGTCATCAACATGGCCCATGGCGAGATGGTGATGATCGGGGCATATACCACCTTCGTGGTGCAGGAAGTCATCCGCGCCCATGCGCCCGGCCTGTTCGGGGCCTCGCTGTTCATCGCGCTGCCGCTGGCCTTCCTGGTTGCGGGCGCCATCGGCATTCTCATCGAGCGCACCATTATCCGCTTTCTCTATGGCAGGCCTCTGGAGACCCTGTTGGCCACCTGGGGATTGTCGCTCATCCTGCAGCAGGCCGTGCGCACCATCTTCGGGCCGAGCAATCGCGAGGTGGGAACGCCCACCTGGATGAGCGGCACCCTGGAACTCGGGTCCATGGGCCTGACCTATAACCGCATCGCCATCGTGGTCTTCGCCTTTGCGGTCTTCGCCACGCTGCTTCTCGTTCTGCGCTACACGTCGCTCGGCCTCAATGTTCGCGCCGTCACCCAGAACCGGCGCATGGCAGGCTCCATGGGCATCCGGACGAACCGCATCGACGCCCTGGCCTTCGGGCTCGGATCGGGCGTGGCGGGCATCGCCGGCGTCGCGCTCTCGCAGATCGACAATGTCAGCCCCAATCTCGGCCAGAGTTACATCATCGACAGCTTCATGGTCGTGGTGTTCGGCGGCGTGGGCAACCTCTGGGGTACGCTGGTCGGCGCGATGACGCTCGGCATCGCCAACAAGCTGCTCGAGCCTTATGCGGGCGCCGTTCTCGGCAAGATCGTGCTTCTGATCGCGATCATTCTGTTCATCCAGAGACGTCCACGCGGGCTCTTCGCCCTGAAAGGCAGAGCGGTGGAAGCATGAAGACCCTATCGTCCCTCGACCGGCAGAGCATCGTCGTCCTGTCGCTGCTTGCGGCCGCCGCGGTTCTGGTGCCGGCGATGAACGGCCTTGCAGTTCCGGGCTCGGCCCTGCATCTCCCCGATCATCTCGTGCCGCTTCTGGGCAAATATATATGCTTCGCCCTGCTGGCGCTGTCCGTCGATTTGATCTGGGGTTTCTGCGGCATTCTCTCCCTCGGGCACGGAGCCTTCTTCGCCCTTGGCGGCTATGCCATGGGCATGTACCTCATGCGCCAGATCGGGCCGCGCGGGGTCTATGCCGACCCGGTCCTTCCCGATTTCATGGTGTTCCTGAACTGGAGGGAACTGCCATGGTTCTGGCATGGCTTCGACTGGTTTCCCTTCGCGGCCCTGATGGTGCTGCTCGTGCCGGGCGCGCTCGCGTTCACCTTCGGCTGGTTCGCCTTCCGCTCCCGCGTCACTGGCGTCTACCTGTCGATCATCACCCAGGCCATGACCTTCGCCCTGATGCTCGCCTTCTTCCGCAACGATATGGGTTTTGGCGGCAATAACGGACTGACCGATTTTAAGGACATCCTGGGATTTCCCCTCCAGGTTGGCTCGACGCGGACCGTCCTGTTCGTGCTCTCAGTCGTGGCGCTCGGAGTCGGCTACATCCTGTGCCGCTTCGTGGTGACCTCCAAGTTCGGCAAGGTGCTGGTGGCCGTGCGGGACGCGGAGAGCCGCACGCGGTTTCTCGGCTACCGGGTCGAGCATTACAAGCTTGCCGTCTTCACCCTGTCGGCCATGCTGGCCGGCGTCGCGGGGGCGCTCTACGTGCCGCAGGTGGGAATCATCAACCCGAGCGAGTTTGCTCCCGCGACCTCCATCGAGGTGGTGATCTGGGTGGCGGTGGGAGGCCGGGGAACCCTGGCGGGGGCTATTCTCGGGGCGCTCACCGTCAATGCGGGCAAGACCTGGTTCACTGGGGCTCTGCCGGAATTCTGGCTTTTCGCGCTGGGCGGCCTCTTCGTGTTCGTCACGCTCCTGATGCCTCGCGGCATCCTGGGCACGACCCAGGATCTCTGGACCCGCTCGCGGATGCGGCTTCGATCCAGGCGGCCTTCTGGGGCGCTTCCACATGCGGCGGAGTAGAGCATGACCGCGCCTGTCACCCCGACGCTCCTCTATCTTGACAACGTCACCGTGTCCTTCGACGGCTTTCGCGCGCTCAATGCGCTCTCGCTCGCGGTCGATCACGCGGAGATGCGCGCCATCATTGGGCCCAACGGCGCCGGCAAAACCACTATGATGGACGTGATCACCGGCAAGACGCGCCCCAATGAGGGCACGGCCCTGTTCGAGGGCTCGCACGACCTCACCGCTCTCGACGAGGCCGCCATCGCCGAACTCGGCATCGGCCGGAAGTTCCAGCCCCCGACCGTGTTCGACATGCACAGCGTCGAGGACAATCTGCTGCTCGCCCTCAAGGAGGGGCGCAGCCCCTTCGCTACCCTGTTCTCTCGGCGCACGGCGCAGGAGCGGCAGCGGATCGATGCGCTGCTGGAGCGGGTGCGACTCACCGCCCACCGCCGCCGCAAGGCGGGAGAATTGTCCCACGGCCAAAAGCAATGGCTCGAGATCGGCATGCTGCTGGCGCAGGAACCGAAGCTCCTGCTGATCGACGAACCCGCCGCCGGCATGACCGACCAGGA
>JALYFY010000006.1 GCA_030777385.1 Pseudomonadota bacterium
GGCGGAATGCCGCGGCCCTGGTCCTTCACGTCGAAGATCACTTCGCCGCCGCGCTTGCGGGCCGAGACCCGGATGGTCTGGCCCGGGGAGGAGAACCCGACCGCGTTGGAAAGCAGGTTGAAGAGGATCTGGCGCACCCGCTTGCCGTCGGCGACAAACGTGCCGATGTCCTCCGGCGCATCGATGACCACGGTGAGCGAGGACTCCGCCAGCCGGTCCTCGAGCCCCCGCATGGCGGCCTCGATGGTGGAGCGGATGTCGACGATCTCCGGGGTGAGCTCCAGGGAGCCGGTGTCGATGGAGGCGAGGTCGAGAATGTCGTTGAGGATCGCAAGCAGCGCCGCCGAGGAGCGCATGATGTGGTCCGCATAATCGCGCTGGCGCGGATTGAGCGCGCCCACCGTCTCGTCCCCGAGGAGCTGGGTGAAGCCGATGATGTTGGTGAGCGGAGAGCGCAGCTCGTAGGACACGTGATGCACGAACTCGTCGCGCAGCCGCGAGGCGCGCTCCAGGGCGTCGTTGCGCTCGGTGAGCGCGCGCTCCACGTTCACGCTCGCGGTCACGTCGGTGAAGCTCAGGAGCGTCGCGCCGTCGGGCAGGGGCTGCGCGGTGCAGTCGAGCGACGAGCCGTCGCGCCGCTCGATGCGGCAGGAGAGGCCCATCCGCATGTCGGCAAGGCCCGCAACCGCGCCGCGAATGTCGATCCACGGCTCCTCCTGCGGCGCCAGCACGCGGCAGGCCTTGATGACGGCGTCGATATGCGGATGCTCGCCCGGCACGTCCGAGGGTAGGTTCCACATGTCCGCAAAGGCGCGGTTGTGCAGCTTGAGGCGCCCGTCCGAGCCGAACACGGCAACGCCTTCCTTAAGGGTGTCCAGGGTCTCGCTCTGGACACGGGTCAGCGAGTGGACCTGCGAGGCCAGCTCGAAGCGCTCGCTCACGTCGTCGAACAGATAGGTGACGCCGCCCTGCGGGTTGGGATTGATCACCACGCGCAGGGTCCGGCGGTCGGGCAGGTGCCACCAGATTTCCTGCTGCTCCACCGAGCGGTAACCCGACAGGAAGTCGGCCTTCCAGGCGCGGAAATCCGCCTGCTCCGGAAGCTTGCGGGCGGCCCGCAGGCGGTCGAGCACCTCGCTGTCCAAGGGTCGGGAGCTCAGGAAGGCGGGGTCGAGCCCCCAGAGGCGCTGATAGGCGGCGTTGCTGAAGATGAGGTTCTGCGCCCCGTCGAAGATCGCCACCGCCGTAGGCAGCTGATCGAGGGTGCGCACATGGGCATCCATCTGGCGCTGCAGATCGGTTCTCACGGCTTCCAGCTCGGAAACGTCCACTGCAATGCCGGCGCTGCCGCCTGCGGTGGGGCGCTCGATCACGTCGAGAACCGCGCGATGCCCCGCCACCACGGCCGTCACGCGGCCCGAGAAGGTAGCTCCGGACTTGCGCCGGCGGCGGGCCTCGTCCCGGGTGGTTTCGCTCAGGAGTTCGAGGGAGCGGTTGATCGCGTCATCGAGACCGGGGGCTTCCACCGATCGCAGGTAAGCCTGGTTCGCCCATAGAAGCTTGTCGTCCAGGTCGCGGATCCAGAGCGGGTAGGCCACATCGTCGAGCAGCATGGTCATGGAGCGCAGATCGCTGCGCGCCGCAGCCAGGTTGGCCTGGGCCTTGAGGAGTTCGGCCCGGTCGCCGGTCACTTCCCGCAGGCGCAGGATGGCGCGGCCGCCGATGGTGCGGCCTTCGACATCGATGAAGCGGCCCCCGGTACCCTGTGCCGTCAGGCGAAAGGCTTCGCCCCGCTGCTTCAGCTGCTCCAGGGCGGCCTCCACGGCACCCGCGTCGGCGGGGCTAAGCCAGGTGCCGAAGGCCAGGGCGCGCTTGGCGGGCGCGCCTTCGCCGATGATGGTGGAGTCCCCCTGGAAGCGCGGCTCTCCATCCCGCCCGTGCCAGCTGACGAGCAGCTGACGCTCGGAGCCCATGAGAAGGGCCGCAAGATCGTCCGCGCCGCGCAGAACGGCCAGTTCGTTGCGCAGGGTCCGCTCCACCCGGGCGGAGCGCCGCTGCTCGCGCATCAAGAGCAGGGACGTGGTGGTCGAGAAGGCGACCAGCCCCATGAAAAGGCCGAAATAGGCAGCGTTGTGCAGGTCGAAGCTGTGCAGGAAGCTGAGGATGTCCGAGGCTTTGTCCGTAAAGGGCAGGAGCAGGTCGTTGGCCAGCGCTGCAGGGGAGGTGCCGGCAAGCAGCATCAGGGACAGGGGCACACGCGCCGCGCCGACAGGAGGGCCTCTCCTGGTCTTGTGGCCGTCGCGTTGCTCCCGTTGCCCGGCCATGCCGCGCTGCCCTTCCCTTGTTGGCGGCCCGATGACCGGGCCAAGCTCAAGCGATCCCCTGCCACGCCTTCCGACGCTGCAGGGGTCACCCGTCTACCTATGAACGGAACTGCCGGCGCAGGTTCGAAGCCGAAGCGCAGCCGGTCGATTCGTGTTCACTCTAGACCACCCCTGACTCCGCCAGGAAGAGGGTTAACGTCAGCTTAAAGTTCCTTTGGAGAACCTGTGTGCAATTCGTCGAACCATATTGCATTTACGACACACACGTGCGGGTGCGACAGGCTGTCGATTCGACAATGAGCTCCCCAAGAAAAAAGCCCGGCGGAGCCGGGCTTTAGGAGAGTTTCGATCGACAAAGGATCAGTAGCGGTAGTGGTCCGGCTTGAAGGGACCCTTCTCCGACACGCCGATATAGGAGGCCTGGTCGGGGCGCAGCTTGGTGAGCTTCACGCCGATCTTCTCCAGGTGCAGAGCGGCGACCTTCTCGTCCAGGTGCTTGGGCAGGGTGTAGACCTTGCGCTCGTACTTGCCCTGGTTGGCGAAGAGCTCGATCTGGGCCAGGGTCTGGTTGGTGAAGGATGCCGACATCACGAAGGACGGGTGACCCATGGCGTTGCCGAGGTTCACGAGGCGACCTTCCGACAGCAGGATGATGCGGTGCCCGTCGGGGAACTCGATCTCGTCGACCTGCGGCTTGATGTTGTTCCACTTGAGGTTCTTGAGGCCGGCCACCTGGATCTCGTTGTCGAAGTGGCCGATGTTGCAGACGATGGCCCGGTCCTTCATCGCCCGCATGTGGTCGAGGGTGATGACGTCCTTGTTGCCCGTGGC
>JALYFY010000007.1 GCA_030777385.1 Pseudomonadota bacterium
TGAAGACCTTGGGCTCCATGGCGATGAGAAGCGCCACTTCGAGCTTGCGCTGATCGCCGTGCGAAAGGGCTTTAGGCGCCACATGGCGCTTGTCCGCAAGCCGCACGCGTTCCAGAACGGATTCCGCCTTCTCGATCAGGTCGCGGCGGGTGTTCCACACCTTGAACAGCGACCAGCCCGCATCGGCGCGGCTCTGCACGGCGAGGCGCACGTTCTCCAGGGCCGTCAGCTGCGGAAACAGGTTGGTGAGCTGGAAGGCGCGCCCGAGACCGCGCCGGGTTCTGACGGCAGGCGACAGTTTCGTGATGTCCTCGCCCCCGACGATGACCTGCCCCGATGAGGCGCGCAGCTGGCCGGAGATGAGGTTGAAATAGGTGGTCTTGCCGGCGCCGTTCGGCCCGACAATGGCCGTGAGCGTGCCGGGGGTGAACCGGCACGACACGTCGTTGACGGCCACATGGCCGCCGAAGCGAATGGTAAGCCCGCGCGTTTCAAGCGCGGGCGTCGTTGTCGATAGCGATGTCACAGGTCTGCTTAGCGCTTGTTGCGAACCGGAATCGGCAGCTTGTCGGCCGGGATGGTGGCGACAAGATCGAGCAGATCGTTCGCGTCCTTGCCGTTCGCCTTGACCTTGAAGTGATACATCTCCTGCAGGGCCTGGTGGTCCTCCTTGCGGAAGGTCATGGGACCCTTCGGCGTCTCGAAGGTCATGCCTTCCATGGCCGTGATCAGCTTCTCGGTATCCGTGCCGCCGGCTTTCTGGATCGCCGTGACGGCGGCAGACGCTGCAGCAAAACCGCCTGCGGTGAAGAAGTCCGGCGGCGCGTTGAAGCGCTTCTGGTGCTCGGCCACGAACCAGTCGTTCATCGCGTTCTTGGGGAAGGCATAGTAGTAGTACACCGCACCTTCCATGCCGGGGTAGTTCTTGTAGATCTGCATGGCCGGCAGGATGTTGCCGCCGGGAGCGATCTCGATTCCGAAGCGCTCGGGCTTCAGGTCGGCGATCTTCGGCAGCGGATGCTGGCCGGCCCAGATGATGTTGATGATCTTCTTGCCCGGCTTGTCCTTGAGCGCGTCGAAGATGCGCTGTGCGGAGGCGGTGAAATCCGTGGCGTTCTGAGGAGCATATTCCTCGAACACGACCTTCGCGTTCGGACGGATCTGGGCAAGCGCGCTCTTGAGAGCCGCAACGCCGTCCTTGCCGAAGGCATAGTCTTGAGCGAGCGTTGCAATCGAGACGTCGCCGCTGGCCGGAACGGCGGCTGCGGCCCCGTAGGCATCCTGCGTCGAGTTGCGGGCGGTGCGGAAGATGAAGCGGTTCCATTTCTCGCCGGTGATCGCGTCGGCCACGGCGGGCTCCACGATCAGAACCTTCCCGTTTTCCTCGGCAACCGGCAGCATGGCAAGCGCTGCCGCGGAGGAGGAGGTGCCGACGGCAAGATCCACCTTATCGTCGTTATAGGCCTGCTCCAGCAGCGTCTTGGCGAGGTCCGCCTTGAGCTGGTCGTCCTTCACGATCACGCTGATCTTGCGGCCACCCACCGCCATAGTGCCCTTGGTGACGTATTCCAGGCCCATCATGAAGCCTGCTTCGGTCTGCTTGGCGTAAGCTTCGAGCGGTCCGGTCTTGCCGGCGATCAAAGCGATCTTGATGTCTTGCGCAAAGGCCGCGGTGGCAAAGAAAATTCCTGCCGTTGCGGCAGCGATTTTAAGCTTCAGGCGCATCGAACTCCCCGTGTTTTGTTGCGCCATTGACGGCTTTGCATTGCAGCATGTCAAGCGCGACTCTCGGGCCGTCCCTTGTCAAAAAGAATAAGGTTGCCGAGGCCGATCAAGCCTCCGGCAGAACCGGCTTCTCGATATCCTTGGCCTCCCGTCCACGCCGGGCAGCCTCGCGTTCGAGGAGCAACAGCGCCAGACCTGCCCCGCAGATGACGGCGGCCCCCACAAGCGTCCAGAAGCCCACCACATCGCCGAAGAAGATGTAGCCCAGCACGATGGCCCAGACGATCAGGGTGTATTGATAGGGTGCCACCACGGAGGCCGGCGCGAGCTTCAGGGATCGGTTGACGCATACATGCGCCGCCATGGACACGATGCCGAGCAGGAACAGGCCCGCCAGATCGAGCGGCCCTGGCGTGACCCAGGCCAGCGGCGCGGCAACGAGGCCGAAGATCAGCGCGCCGAGGATCTGGCCCAGCACGAGAGTGGCATCGTGCGTCTCCCGCAGCTTGCGGGTGGTGATCATCAGCAGCGAGTAGAAGAGGCTGCCTGCCAGGGCGATGAGAGCCGGCAGGGACAGGGTGGCGGTCGACGGGCGCAGGGCAATCAACACGCCGACGAACCCGAGGCCGATGGCGATGATGCGAGGCGTGTCGATCTTCTCGCCGAGCCAGAAGGCCGCGAAGGCCGCCACATAGATCGGACCGGCGAGATAATAGGTCATCACATCGGCAAGCGGCAGATAGGTGACGGCCCAGTAGAAGCAGGCGACCTCCAGGGTCGAAAGGGTGACCCGCACCGCGTGCAGCCCCGGCTTCGGCGGAATGGCGAAAGGCACCTTCTGCCGCTGCATGAGGGGCAGGAGAATGACCAGCGCCCCGATGCTGCGCAGGAGCAGGACCTGCCCAACGGAATAGGTGGCCACGAACCACTTCCCCATGACGTCGTTCATGGCAAACATAAAGACGCCGAGCAGCATCAGACCGATGCCGACAAGCGCACCTGAGCGCACTTTCGGCGCGGGAGATGAGGAGGAGTGACTCATGGGCGGCATAAATGAGGGAAAATGAGCTTGATTCCAAGGCTTTTCGGGGCTGACCTGGCTTCAGCACGTTTGAGGATACCCATATGAATCATCCGGCTCCGAAGGATCCCGATTTCGAAGCGCGAGTGCAGGCGAGCTTCGCGCGCCAGGGGCTGATGGCGACGCTCGGGGCATCTCTGATCCGTGTAGCTCCCGGTCTGGTGGAAATCGCGCTGCCCACCTCCACGGCCGTGTCGCAGCAGCACGGCTTCGTGCATGCGGGAGCGCTGGCCAGCATTGCCGACTCGGCTGCCGGCTACGCAGCCCTGACCCTGATGCCGCCGGGCGCCGGCGTTCTCACCACCGAGTTCAAGATCAACCTCCTGGCGCCGGGGATCGGTGAGCGCATAATGGCGCGGGGCAAGGTCATCAAGGCGGGGAGGACGCTCACGCTCGCACAAACAGACGTGTTTGCCGTTCATGAGGGGCAGGAGAAGCACATTGCCCTGCTCACCGCCA
This sequence comes from Pseudomonadota bacterium, assembly GCA_030777385.1. Lineage (GTDB taxonomy): Bacteria > Pseudomonadota > Alphaproteobacteria > Rhizobiales > Beijerinckiaceae > Microvirga. The sequence goes on from JALYFY010000007.1 coordinate 3,266, forward strand.
CTCTCATGGCCGTGGAGGCGCGAGACGGTGTGAGTGATTAGATAGGCACCGCAGTGTCATCCCCGGCGCATGAAGTGCGGGAAAGGTACTCGGAGCGTAGCGCTTGATCGTGGATTCCCTTCCCCTCCGCTACGGCCGGGAATGACACTGAGGTGAGCGCCACCCTGTCATCCCCGGCGAGCCGCAGGCGAGGGAAGGGGATCCAGGTTCAAGTGCAACGCTATGGATTGCCTTCACCTTCGCTGCGCTTGGCCTGGGAATGACACCGCAAAATCCGACGCGTTAAAACGTCTTGGCGCCATTCACGGGCAGCATGATCGCGTACAGCGAGGTCGTGGCGCAGATATAAAGCCGGTTGCGCTTCGGGCCGCCGAAAACCACATTGGCCACCCCTTCGGGCACCAGGATCTTGCCGATCAGCGTGCCGTCGCTGTCGTAGCAATGGACCCCGTCTCCGGCGCTGGTCCAGATCCGCCCCTGCTCATCGAGTCGGAATCCGTCGAACAGGCCCTGGGTGCAGGTGGCGAAGACATCTCCGCCCGACAGGCCGCCGCTCCCGTCGACATCGAAGACGCGGATGTGGCGCGGCCCGTCCTTCACATGGGTGGCGCCGGTATCGGCCACGTAGAGACGGGTCTCGTCGGGCGAGAAAGCAAGCCCGTTGGGGCGCACGAAGTCATCGGCAACGATGCGGGCCTCGCCCGTGTGCGGATCGATGCGGTAGACATGGCAGCCGCCGATCTCGCTCTCCGCCTTGTGGCCCTCGTAGTCGGAATCGATGCCGTAGGCGGGATCCGTGAACCAGATCGATCCGTCGGACTTCACCACCACGTCGTTGGGGCTGTTGAAGCGCTTGCCCTGGTGGTGGCTGGCAAGCACCGTGATGGAGCCGTCATGCTCGGTGCGGGTCACGCGCCGGTTGCCGTGCTCGCAGGTAACAAGCCGCCCCTGGCGATCCACCGTGTTGCCGTTCGAATAGCCTGCGGGATTGCGAAACACGCTGACGGCGTTCGACGTCTCGTCGAAGCGCATCATGCGGTCGTTGGGGATATCGCTCCAGACGAGATAGCGCCCGGCCGGGAAATAGGCCGGCCCCTCGGACCAGCGGCACCCATCCGCCAGCTTCTCGAGGCGGGCCGACCCGATGAACAGGCGCCTGAAGCGCTCGTCGAGAACAACGGCAACATCCCTGAACATGGGGGTTGTTCCTGTCAGTGAGCCATGAGAACCGGCATGGTCGTGTTGCTCAGGATGTGGCTTGTGGCGCCGCCGAAGAACATCTGCCGCAGGCGGCTTTGCGTGTAGGCCCCCTTCACCAGCAGGTCGCAGCCGAGAGCGGCGGCCTCCCTCAGGATCGTCTCCCCGGGCCGGTTGGACGGATCGGGCGCCGTGATCGCCTCTGCCTGCAGGTCGTGCATCCGCAAGGAGCGGGCGAGTTCCGAAGCTGACGGCCCGGGCACACCCCAGTCGTCGAGTTCGAGAACCACGATGCGGCGTGCCTTCCTGAGCAGGGGCATCGATCCCAGCACCGCGCGGGCCGTCTCGGTGCTCCGGTTCCAGGCGATCACTGCGGTTTCGCCCAAGGTGCGGGGCGCCGTGGTCGGAGCGATGAGAACCGGGCGGCCGGTCTCGAACAGGGCCGCCTCGACGGTGGAGAGGCGCGTCTGGCCGTTCGATCCGTCGGGGCGCCCCACCACGACCAGGTCGAACACCCGCCCATAGGCGCCCAGGAAGGCATCTTCCATCAATCCGTCCTGCCGCCAGCCGGAGCTCAGCCCAGCGATGCCGGCTGCGGCACGGGACACCTGCTTCGTCGTCATGAAGGCCTCGAACCGCTCGCGGCAGGCGCGGGCCATCTCGATGCGGTTTTCCGGGGTGATGGGCGAGGGGACGCCGATGGCGATATCCACCGGGAGAACCACCGGATAATCGGGGGTGATCGCGATTCCCTCGATGTAGCTGTCGAACATTTGGCTGACCTGGAGAGCGGTCTCCAGCTGAGGCTCGACGATGCCGTGATCTTCAATCGGGACAAGAATGCTTTTCATAAGGATTATTGTCGCGCTTAATCGCCCCGTCGGCAAGTCTATCCGAAAGTTCACCTCCTCCGTGGAGCTGCATTTGCATTGACATGCGATTGTCGCCCGCTTCAGCTTGAATGCTCCGGCAAATCATGGAGTCGTTCGATATGCGGAAGATCGCGATTGTTGGCGCAGCTGCTGTCCTGGCCTTGTGTGCGCCCTTCACGGCCAGCGCCTTCGATCCGGGCAATACGAGCCGGATCAAGACTCTTGTCGACACCGGCATGCAATACTACTGGTCCGGCGGCGATGTGAAAAAAGCGGAAGCGGAGGTGTTCAAGGGAATCACCCTGCACGGCCGCTACGATGTTGTCGAAAAGGCATTCGCCGAGGCGTCGTCCTTGGCGCCGGAGCGGCTGGATTTCCGGTTCGCCGTCGCCTCGTCCCAGATCCTTCAGAAAAACCTCACTGGCGCCCGCGCCACCTATGAGGACATCCTCGCAAAGAACCCGGCCTCCTTCGACGCGCAAGCCTGGCTCGCCGTCTTGGCCCGCATCGAGGGCCGGACGGACGAGGCATCCCTGGCGGATCAGGCCCTGGCGGGCCTCGACCGGGGGCGGGCCGAGGCCTACCGCCAGCGCTTTGCCCGGGCTGAGGCCATCATGGCGGAGCGGCCGAACGCGGATGTGCCCGCAATCCCGGGCCGCGTGATGATCGTTACGCTGGGCTATGCGCTTGCCAAGGACGGAACCGCCGAAAAGCCGCTCCTGGATCGCCTCGAGGTGGCGCTGAAAGCGGCCAATGCCAATCCCGCAGCCCGGATCATGGTCACCGGAGGGCAGCCTCAGGCCGGCGTCACCGAAGGTGACGTGATGACCAAGTGGCTGGTCGAGAGAGGCGTCGATCGGGACCGGATCCTGATCGAGGACAAATCGAAGGATACGGTCGGCAACGTTCTCAACGTGGCCAATCTCCTGAAGCGCCACACCGCCGATGCGGTGATTCTGGTGACGAGCTCCAGCCACATGCGGCGGGCCCGCACGCTGCTCGAGGACGCCTTCCGGCAATACGACCTCTCCGCACCCATCCTGCCGGTGGTCGCTCTGGATGCTCCCTCGCTTGAGGAGGCAGCCAAAGTCTCGAAGGACGAGAGGATGGTGGTCTACCGCGACCTCATGCGCGTCTCAGGTCTCTGGGCCTATCCGGGTCTTCAGCAATAGCTAGACAACCCTGAAGTCTCCTGGCTTCCAGGAGACTTCAGGATATTGAGGATCCATCGCCTCGAGCGTCGCCTTCACGATGTTCCCGATGGCTGCGTTGCGAACCCACTTCCGGTCTGCCGGGATCACATGCCATGGCGCCCAGGCGGTCGAGCAGCGGCTGAGCATCGTCTCGTAGGCCTCCTGGTAGTCGTCCCAGTGCTCCCGGTCATCGAGATCGCCCGGGTTGAACTTCCAGTTCTTCGTGGGATCGTCGAGCCGGGCCTGAAGGCGCTCCTTCTGCTCGTCCTTCGAGATGTGCAGCATGAACTTGAGGATGGTGGTGCCGTTTTCGCTGAGCATCCGCTCGAAGGCGTTGATCTGGTCGTAGCGCTGCTCGATGGCCTCTTTCGGCGCGAATTTCCGAACCTTGCCGATCAGAACATCCTCGTAATGGGAGCGGTTGAAGATGCCGATCGTGCCCCGTCGCGGGCAGGCGGCATGAACGCGCCAGAGATAGTCGTGTTCCAGCTCCAGCTTTGTGGGCGGGCCGAAAGCATGCACCGAGACGCCCAAGGGGCCTGTCGCGTTGAAGACGCTGCGGATGGTGCCGTCCTTGCCGGAGGTGTCCGTGCCCTGGAGGATCACGAGCAGTGCGCGAGAGCCCTCCGCGTAGAGCCGGTCCTGGAGCGCGTCGATGTCCTTTGCAAGCGCCGAGGTCGCGGCCTTTGTCGCCTGCTCGTCGCCGAACAGGGACTTGTCGCGCGCATCGCGATCCTGAAGCCTCGCCTGCTCCCCGGGCTTGACTTGGAATTTATCGATCAAAGCCTGTGCTTGCTCGGTCATCACCAGCTCTCCCTGCTCGTCTCAGGACGATAGGGCAGGCTGGCATGAAAGGAAGGTATGGATCACGGCAGGCAGCATCTTTACGGTTCGGCCGAAGGCACTTACCAACGATGCCCTGTGAAGATCGAAAGGCGCTCACGATGCTCGCTCTCTACTACTTTCCCGGCAATGCCAGCCTTCTGCCGCATATGATGCTGCGGGAAATTGGAGCGGAATTCGAGCTGCGCCTCGTAGACCGGGGGCAGAACGCTCAAAAGAGCGCCGAATACCTGAAGCTCAATCCCAGCGGACGGATCCCGGTGCTGGTCGACGGCAGCCTCGTTCTGTTCGAGACCGCCGCCGTGGCCCTTCATCTGGCCGACAAGTATCCGCAGGCAGGCCTTGCTCCCGCCCTCGGAAGCTCTGAGCGGGCCGAGTTCTACAAATGGATGATCCATCTCACGAACACACCGCAGGCGGAGTATCGCGCCTGGTTCTATCCCCACGAGCATGTAAGCGACGAGGCTGCAGCACCTGCCGTGAAGCAGGCGGCCGGGGAGCGTCTCAACCGCATGTTCGATGTGATCTCCGAGCAGCTCGGCGACAGGACATGGCTTCTCGGCGACCGCTTCTCCGCTGCCGATCTCTTCCTGTTCATGCTGATCCGCTGGGGCAGGGGAATGCCGCGCCCGCCGCGCAGCATTCCGAACCTCAATGCCCTGGCCGAACGGGTGCTGGCGCGTCCCGCCGTGCAGGCGGCGCTTGAGGC
>JALYFY010000008.1 GCA_030777385.1 Pseudomonadota bacterium
CGTACCACTGGCTGCCATTCGTCAGCAGACTTCCACTATGGTATCCTGCCACACCGCCCACGTGGGGAGTGCCAAGCAATGTCCGGCACGATAACCGTTGGAAATCCGGCCCTCAATGGGCGGGTTCGGTCCCGAGCTACTGTCATGCAGCGGAAGACGGGTCGCCCCGTTCAGTTCGAGATCACCGAGCAGACCCGCGAGGCTGTGGGGCGCTGGCTCGAGCAGAATATTCTTCTTAGAAACACGTCATGAGCGGCCGCTCGATAGATCTTTACGGTCGTGAGGGCAGCTTGCCAAACCGGACTACGGCTACGCGTCCTCTCTGGCCAATGCCGATCGGATGCCCGGAGTACCGACAGGTCGACAGGGTCGTGCAGGAAATCGATGGGCTGGCCGGGATCTTAACGGGCGATGCGACCTACTATTACCGCGACAGTCATTCAGCCGAGGCACGGGACGAGACCTGTCGCACGGTGAGTACAGCGGAACCCGACAAGCGGTCCTGAAGCTTTCCGTCGACCCAGACCGAACTATATCGCTGACACGTACAAAGCTTCCTGCGTCATTGCCGTTGCAAGGTGGATTATGAGTTTCGACACGTTCGAGGCGTCCTTGTCTCATTCCGGCCCCCCTGAAGGCTGGAGCCGTGCGTTGCAGGCCCTCTGGTGGGATGCCCGGGACGAGTGGGAAAGGGCTCACGGCCTTGTTCAGATGGACGAGGCTGACCGTCAATGCGCCTGGGTCCACGCCTATCTGCATCGCAAGGAAGGAGATCCCGCGAATGCAGCCTACTGGTACAGGCGAGCGGGCCAGCCCGTCGCGACCGGTTCTCTCACCCAGGAACGCCAGTCGATCGCGGACATCTTGATCCGCGACGCGTCACGGAAGGAATGACGGCGGCCGAGTCGTGGAAGACAGGCTTGCAAAAGTGCGATCCTTTCACCAACTCAATGTCATCGGGGTCCGGGCCCCTCTGGCGATCTCCTATGAGGTTGCGATGTCGGACTCTCTCACCTGACGAGCGCGTGTGACGTGCTCCGAACTTGGGAGATATCCATGCAGATTCCCATTCAATGACATCGGCCTGACGGCGAGCTTCCTCGTTCGCCCTTCTCTCAAAGCTGCGCAGGGTACGCCGAATGGGCGCGACGATGGCCTTTCGGCCGGGCGTCACGTCTAACCAAGGCTGTCCGCACGACCACCGCACATGGGATCTCGAATGTTCAAGAAAATCGCCAAGCTCATCTTCTTCCTCTGGCAGAGCCGGCAACCCGGCTACGGATATAGCCATGGCAAGCCGTGGAAGGACAAGAAGCGGAGGGGATACAAGGGCAGACGGCACTGGGATCACGGCGGGTATCCTCCATACGGGCATGGATACGGCTACCCAGGGCACTATCGTCCGCGTGGCGTGAAGGGCCTCATCGTCGATGCCCTCCTCCGCCGACTGCTGCATCGCCGCTGAGGATCCGTTCGGCAACGGGGCAGCCTCAGTAGGAGCAAGGGCTTGAACGAGAGTCCGCTCATCCTGGCAGTGCGGAAGTACAGCTAAGGTCAGCCCCGTGCCAATAGCTGCCTTTGAGTGAGCGACATGTCCGAGTCTTTGCGGCAGCGCCCTCAGAATGGATTCTGCTCTCTGACGCGATGGCGCGTCTTAAGCGTAAAAGCGTGAGACACGAAGCAAGCACTGGGCAGCTATTGTGGTTCGCGCGTCAAAGCAGTCTCTACATTCTCTTGTCAAATCGCTTGCGAGCTCCCGAATGTGCTGAGACACGAACTCGCGCGATGACGCCCTCAAGCAGGTCCGTGATCGCCCGCTCACCCGTGCCGGTGTGGTCGAGCTGCCCAGAGAGGAGCAGGTGCGAGAAGCCATGCACCAGCGACCAGGTATGGACGAGATCTGCCAGCAGGTCGCCCTCAAGCGGTTCATCAGGCATGCCAGCGACCAGCCGGATCGCCGTCTCAAGCTCCTCGAAGGCTGCCCCGCCCGCTGCACGCAGGGCCGGATCCTCATGGTTCAGCCGATGCCAGTCAAAGGTGAGCCGAAAGCGCTCCGGGTAGTCCCGCGCGAAAGCCACATAGCCCCGCCCAATCGCCCGCAGCCGCTCGGTTGGATCCTCAATCCCCGCTCTGGCCTCCTGCATGGCGGCTATCAGCGTCTCGAAGCCGAGCGCCGCCAACGCCGTGAGGAGCCCCGTGACGTCACCGAAGTGATGCGCCGGTGCTGCGTGCGAGACACCGGCCCGGCGGGCGCATTCCCGCAGGGTGAATCCCTCAACCCCGCGCTCGGCCAGCACCATCTCGGCCGACGCGAGGAGAGCCCGCCGCAAATCGCCATGGTGATAGGCTGAAGGCTTCGATCCTACCGTAATCTTGTCTCGTCCCACCTTGATCCGCACTCTGTTCATCACTCCAATCCATCTGCTGGCCGCTCGCCCGCGAGAGCGGATCCAGCGAGCGGTTCAGAGCCGATACCGAAACGCGCTCAGCAGCCCCGAGCAGGCCCGCACCTATCGCCGCGACATGGATCCTACAGGATCGATCTTGACACCGTCAAATTTCATGCGATCCTGCATCTTGACACTGACAAGAAAGGAGCCGCCCCATGTCGGATCTCTGGCTCGATCGTGTGTTCTCGTTGGCTGGTCTCATGGCGATGGCAGGATGGTTGGCCCTGGTTCTCGCGCCACTGCGGCCGCGCCTTGCGCAGGCAGTTGCAACCTTTGTCGTTCCGGCCGTGATCGGCCTCGCCTATGCGGGGCTCATCGCCCGCTACTGGAGCGAGGCGCCGGGAGGATTCGGCTCGCTGGACGAGGTGGGCGCGCTCTTCGGCCATCGCGGCGTCCTGCTGGCCGGCTGGCTCCACTATCTGGCCTTCGATCTCTTCGTCGGCGCCTGGGAGGTGCGGGAGGCCCGGCGGGTCGGCTTGCCCCACTGGCTGATCCTGCCGGCTCTGGCGCTCACCTTCCTGTTCGGCCCGATCGGCCTGCTCGTCTTCCTGGCGCTGCGCGCAGCCCGCCTGCGCTACGCGCCCCTCCGCACTCAAGGAGCCACCGCATGACCATGTTCGTCTCTGCCCCGGCTGCCCCTCTGCCACGCCTTTCCGGCGCATCGGCCCAGTTCGAACCGCGTCTCCTGCGCACCGGCCTTGCGGTCCTGTCGCTCATGGTGCCGACCGCCTTTGCCCTGGCCCTCGACCCGCGCACGCTCAACGACATCCCCATCTGGATCAAGCCGCTCAAGTTCCAGGCCTCCGTCGGGGTCTACCTGCTGACGCTCTCCTGGTTCCTGGCAGCCCTGCCCGAAGGGGTCCGTCGCGGGCGCGTCGTTGCGGTGCTGGTAGGTGTTGCGATTGCAGCATCCACCTTCGAGATCGCCTATATCACTTTCCAAGCCGCTCGCGGGCTCGCCTCCCACTACAACGTGGGAGATCCTTTCCATGGCGCGATGTACACCATCATGGGTATCGGTGCCGTCACGCTGACGGCCATAAGCCCCGCGGTCGCAGCGCTTTTGTGGCGCGACCGGCCGGCCCGATGG
>JALYFY010000009.1 GCA_030777385.1 Pseudomonadota bacterium
ATCCACCGCTGACCAAGAAACGCTCAGACCATCACTTCAGCCCTGACCAACCACTAGTGGGCCGGCGCTAACGAAAGATTCCCTTCGGTTCCTGCTTGTGCGAAGCTGCCGGGATGAGGACCGGCGTCGAAGTTCGCCTTGGCCTGGGAGATCGGGAGCGGCTTGAGGCCGTCGTGGCGTCCAGGAACAGCCCACAGAAGCATGTCTGGCGGTCACGGATCGTGCTGCTGAGCGCCGACGGGATCGGCACGATGGAGATCCAACGCCGTACGGGGAAAGCCAAACCCACCATCTGGCGCTGGCAGCGACGCTTCATGGAAGCGGGTGTGGACGGCCTTCTGCGGGATGCCACCCGGCCCGGTCGCAAGCCGCCGTTGGCGCCCGCGACGGTCGAGCGGATCGTAGAAATGACCCTCGCCGGCCCACCCGGAGAGGCGACCCACTGGACCGGGCGGATGATGGCCAAGGCGGCCAGGGTTAGCCACCGCAGTGTGCAACGGATCTGGGCAGCGCACGGCCTGAAGCCGCATCGGATCCGGACCTTCAAGCTGTCAAAGGACCCGCAGTTCGCCGCCAAGGTACGAGATATTGTCGGGCTCTACCTGGACCCGCCGGAGCACGCATTGGTGCTGTCCGTCGACGAGAAGTCGCAGATCCAGGCACTCGATCGCACCCAGCCCGGGCTACCCATGACGCGCGGGCGCTGCGAGACGATGACGCACGACTATAAGCGCCACGGCACGACCACCTTATTCGCCGCCCTCAACGTGCTGGATGGGAGGGTGATCGGCCAATGCATGAGCCGACACCGGCACCAGGAGTTCATCCGCTTTCTCAACCAGATCAACCGCAAGACACCACCGGCTTTGGACCTGCACCTGATCGTAGATAACTACGCCACCCACAAGCATCCCAAGGTTCGTGCTTGGCTCGCGCGGCACCCACGCTTCCACTTTCACTTCACCCCGACCTCAGCCTCTTGGCTCAACGCGGTCGAGGGCTTCTTCGCCAAACTGACCAGCAAGAGGTTGAAGCGTGGCGTCTTCAGCGGAATCGTTGATCTCCAGGCGGCGATAAACCGCTTTTTGGCGGAGGCCAACGAATGCCCAAAGCCTTTCGTTTGGACCGCAGACCCGGATGGCATCATCGAAAAGGTCAGGCGCGGGAGAGGGACCCTGGCGGTGCTCGGCTAAGCAACTCGTTCAACGCCCGTTGTTGAGACGAGTGCGCATGCACGGCGCACCTGCACAACCGAGCAGCCCACATGTCCCGCACGCAATTCACGTGCTCGCGTGGAAGGAGGCTAGCCATGTATCGCGATGTGGCACAGTGGTCCAGCATCCGGCGACAGATACTTCGAGAGGGCGTCTCGATCCGTCAGGTCGTTCGCGAGACGGGCATCAGCCGGAAGACTGTTCGCAAGATGCTCGATCACCCGGGGCCAAAGCCATACGGGCCGAGGAGTCGACAGTACCCCAAGCTCGGGCCACACATGGCTTCCATCCAGGGGATGCTGCAAGAAAACCCTACTCTGCCGCCCTCGGCTCGGCTCTCCGCTAAGGCTATCTGCGATCGCATCCGCAACGAGGAGGGCTTCACCGGCAGTTATGACGCCGTGAGAGATTGCGTGCGCAGGATCGCGCCCGACGATGTGCGCATTTTAATCAGCGTCGGCCCGAAGCTCGATAGGCGCGCACACGCTCGGCAGGTCGCGTTCGATTGGATGCGAGCCGTCCTTCAGAAGGAGATTACGCCGGATGCGCTGCGCCGCGACGTCGGCGATGTTCCTGACTTTTCGATCCTGCTCCACCGCCTCTACGATGGACGCCTGTCCGACCGCAACCGGTCCATGGTTGTTCTCGCAAGCCGCTGCGGGCTGAGCAGCAGTACGGTGTGCGCCTTTCTGAGCATCGACCATAAGACGCACCGCAAGTACCTCCGGATGTTTGAGGCTGGTGGTCAGGCCGCGCTGTTCGCACGTCAGACCAAGTCCACGCGGAAGTTCGACAATGAGGCCGTCAAGCAGGCGGTATTCGGGGTCTTGCACGAGCCACCCTCCAATTACGGGATCAATCGTACCGCCTGGATCATGCCCGACCTGTCGCGGGTCCTGCGGGAGACGGGACGACCTGCCTGTCTCCAGGTGATCCGCACGATCACCAAGGCGGCCGGTTACCGCTGGCGCAAGGCGCGCGTCGTGCTCACATCTGCCGACCCGGACTACACCGAGAAGCTTCATCACATCCGTTCGATCCTCTCGAAGCTTCGCCCAGACGAGGCTTTCTTCTCAATCGACGAGTTCGGCCCCTTCG
>JALYFY010000010.1 GCA_030777385.1 Pseudomonadota bacterium
GCCCCGCCGATCCCCATGATCAGGTGATAGCCGATGAAGAAAGCGAGAGCCGTCATCAGCACCAGCGTCCAGATGCCGAAGTCGTTGAAGTACAGCAGACCCAGGACCAGGCAGAGGAGCGCCGCGCCCGCGTTCAGGGCGTGCCCGCCAGGAAGTTTCCTGGCTTTGCCATCTACCTTGCCCGCCAGCTTCCCGAAGGCGACGACGGAACCGGTGAATGTCACGGCACCGATGAAGACGCCGAGAAAGACCTCGACCCTGAGGATGGCGATCTCGGCCCCTGTTTTATGCGCCAGCACGCCGGCAAAGCCAGTCAGGGCACCGCGTGAGGCCTCGTCCAGGGCAACAACGCGGCCCAGCTCGAGATCGGCATTGAAGCCGATGAAGACGGCGGCCAGGCCAACGAAGGAGTGCAGGGCCGCCACCAGCTGCGGCATCTGGGTCATTTCAACCCTCTTTGCCACATACCAGCCGATCACTGAGCCGACAACCAGCATGACCGCGATGACGGCGTAGCTGCCGATGCCCGGGCCGAACACGGTCGCGCCGACGGCCAGACCCATGCCGGCAATGCCGTACCAGACCGCCCGCTTCGCACTTTCCTGTCCCGAGAGGCCACCGAGAGAGAGGATGAACAGGATGGCTGCCGCAAGATACACGGCGGAAATGATACCGAAACTCATTGGGGCCTCCTCACGACTTCTGGAACATGGCAAGCATCCGGCGCGTGACCAGGAAGCCGCCGACGAGATTGATGGTGGCGATCAATATCGACACAGCCGCCAGGCTCACCACCAGCCAGTTGCCGGAGCCGACCTGCAGCAGAGCTCCGAGAACGATGATGCCGGAGATCGCGTTGGTGACCGCCATAAGGGGCGTATGCAGCGAATGACTGACGTTCCAGATCACCTGGAAGCCCACGAAGCAGGCTAGAGCGAAGACGATCAAGTGGGACATGAAGCTTGCCGGCGCATAGGCTCCGACCAGCGCGATCAGCAAGCCTCCCAGGGCGAGCAGCCCCACCTGCGTCCGGGTCTGACTCCTGAAGGCGGCCGCTTCCTGTGCCCGCTTCTCCGCCGGCGTCAATTCCTTCGGTTTCTCCTTCGGCTGGGCCGCAGAGATCGCCTGCACCTTGGGCGGCGGTGGCGGGTAGGTGATCGCGCCCTCATGGGTGACGGTGGCCCCGCGGATCACGTCATCCTCCATGTTGTGGACGATGACACCATCCTTCTTCGGCGTCAGATCAGCGAGAAAGTGGCGGATGTTGTTGGAGTACAGCGTCGAAGCCTGTGCGGCCATGCGGCTTGGAAAGTCGGTGTAGCCGATGATCGTGACGCCGTTGTCGGTCACGACTTTCTGATCCTGCACAGTCAGATCGCAGTTGCCGCCGCGCTCGGCCGCAAGATCCACGATCACCGAGCCGGGCTTCATGGCCTGGACCATATCCTCGAGCCACAGCTTTGGCGCAGGTCGGCCAGGGATCAGGGCCGTGGTGATGACGATGTCCACCTCCGGTGCCAGCTCACGGAACTTGGCGAGCTGCTTTTCGCGGAACTCGGGGCTGGAGGGTGCGGCATAGCCACCGGTGGCGGCACCGTCCTGCGTCGGCTCGAATTCCAGGTAGACGAACTGCGCGCCCATGGACTCGATCTGCTCGGCGACCTCGGGACGCACGTCGAAGGCGTAGGTGATGGCACCGAGTGAGGTCGCCGTGCCGATTGCGGCGAGCCCGGCGACACCGGCGCCGATCACCAGCACCTTGGCCGGCGGCACCTTGCCCGCGGCCGTGATCTGGCCCGTGAAAAAGCGACCGAAGTTGTTGCCGGCCTCGATCACCGCGCGATAGCCGGCAATGTTCGCCATCGACGACAGCGCATCCATCTTCTGAGCCCGCGAGATACGGGGCACCATGTCCATCGCGATGACGGTTGCACCCTGGTGCCGACAGAGCTCCAGGAGATCCGTGCTCTGCGCGGGATAGAAAAGAGAGATCAGCGTCTGGGCGTTCCTCAGTTGCCCCGCCTCGGTGGTGGAGGGCGGCCGCACTTTGACGACGACGTCGACCTGTTCAAACAGATCGGCTGCGGTGTTCACGAGTGTCACGCCGGCAGCTTCATAGGCCGCATCGGTAAAACCAGCCGCGAGTCCAGCTCCGGCTTCGATAAAGCACGTGTGCCCGATCTTCTGCAGTTGCAGGGCGGAGTCCGGCGTCATTGCCACACGCGCTTCACCCTCGAATGTCTCTTTCGGGGCTCCGATTTTCATTCCACTTCTCCATTTCAGGTCGATCAGACCAAAACCTGATCTCCGCGGCACTGGCACGTTGTCTGCCGACTGTGTTTGGTATAGTCGAGTAGTCAGTAGTTCTGTTTTGCAGGTTGAATTCACTCATACCAGGTAGTTTGCTCGTGTTCGCTTTGATCTGAGTATTTGCCTATAGGATCACAGTAGTTGCTTCAGGCGGCTTGGATCTGGTAAGTCCGCCAAGCTGTACTCGGCGAGCACGGCGGCAATGTTGGCTGCGGGCTCGGAATAGAACTGCCGACGGATCAGCATGATCATGGTCAATGCAGTCGTTACCGGCACAAGCAGCGGGTGGAGGAACCAGGCCAGTGTGGCGAAGGCGAAATAGTAGCATCGCAGGCCGGCGTTGAATGTTAGCGCCGCTCCGGTAATGGAACGGGCCAGAGCGTCGGCGAGCCGCGAGTGTCGCTCGGTCCCAATAG
>JALYFY010000011.1 GCA_030777385.1 Pseudomonadota bacterium
TTCTTCCGGCCAGCCAGCGCGTCTCGGAGGAACTTTGGTACCTCGGCACTGCGGATGCCGTTTACCAGAACATCGATATCATCGAGAGCTACGCGCCTCAGTACCTCGTCATCCTTGCAGGCGATCATGTCTATAAGATGGACTATGAGATCATGCTTGCCGAGCATGTGAATAGTGGCGCGGATGTCACGGTGGGCTGCATCGAAGTTCCTAGGACGGAAGCGAGCGGCTTCGGCGTCATGCAGATCGATGCTGACGACCTCATAACCGACTTCTTCGAGAAGCCGGCCGATCCACCGGCTATGCCCGGCAAGCCGGACAAGGCGCTCGCCAGCATGGGCATATATGTTTTCGAAACCGGCTTCCTGTTTGACGTGCTCCGCGAGGACGCCGAGGACCAAAACTCGAGTCATGACTTCGGCGCAGACATCATCCCGCGCTTGGTCAAGCGCGGAAAGGCTTATGCTCACCAGTTCAGCCGGTCTTGCCTCCGCAACCATGACGAGGCGCCACACTACTGGCGGGACGTCGGCACGATCGACTCCTATTTCCAAGCCAATATCGATCTCACCACAATTACGCCGGACCTCGACCTGTACGATCACGACTGGCCCATTTGGACCAATAGCGAGATGACGGCCCCGGCGAAGTTCGTCCACGATTGGGGAGGCCGCCGAGGCGAGGCCGTGACCTCGCTCGTTTCGGGTGATTGCATCGTCTCGGGCGGCCGCCTGTCCAACAGTCTGCTGTTTACCGGTGTTCGCGTGAACTCATTTGCCGAGGTCGATCGCGCGGTCATATTACCTAAGGTAGAGATCGGCCGCCATGCACGCCTGCGTAATGTGATCGTCGATCGCGGCGTGCGCATTCCTGAAGGTTTGGTCGTCGGCGAGAATCCGGAGGAGGACGCCCGCCGCTTTCGCCGCACCGATGGTGGGATCTGTCTTATCACCCAGCCGATGGTAGACCGGCTGGAGGCATGACACGAACGTCAGTTCTCGCGATCGCCTCCGAGATCTTTCCTTTGGTCAAGACCGGCGGTTTGGCCGATGTGGTCGGCGCCCTGCCAAAGGCACTTGCCAAAGAAGGCTTCGCCGTTCGAACGCTGGTCCCGGGCTATCCCGCAGTCACTTCTTCCGTCCGCAAGGGCGAAGCGGTTCATAGCTTCTCCGACCTGTTCGGAGGCCCGGCGCGCCTGATCGCTGCTCGCGCTGAGAAGCTGGACCTGCTGATCCTCGATGCGCCGCACCTGTATGCCCGCCCAGGGAACCTGTACCTAGGACCCGATGGAGCGGACTGGCCCGACAATGCCCTGCGCTTTGCTGCGTTGTCCAAAGTCGGTGCCGACCTTTGCCGGGGTCTGGTGCCCGGCTTCCAGCCGGCCTTGCTCCATTGCCACGATTGGCAGGCTGGGCTGGCACCCGCCTACCTAGCGCTTGCCGAGGGACCGAGACCACAGACGGTCTTCACGGTCCACAACTTGGCTTTTCAAGGAACCTTTCCGGCCAGATTGCTCAAACGCTTGGGCTTTCCCCCAAGCGCCCTGACCGTGGACGGTATCGAATACCACGGGCAAATCGGTTTCCTCAAAGCCGGCCTGAGACTTGCCGACCGGGTCACCACCGTGTCGCCCAACTATGCGGCGGAAATCTGCTCGCCCGAGTTCGGCATGGGTCTCGATGGGCTGCTTCGGGGCCGTGCCGATGTGCTCCGCGGCGTCCTCAATGGAATCGACATCAAGGTCTGGGACCCCGCCGCTGACCCGCACATCCCGGTTCGCTACAACGCTGCAAGTCTTGACCGACGGCTAGAAAACAAGCGTGCGCTGCAGGCGCGCTTCGGCTTGGCGGAGGAACAGCGGGCGCCCTTGTTCGGCGTGGTCTCGCGCCTAGGCTGGCAGAAGGGTCTGGACTTGCTGCTCCAAGCGCTGCCCGTGCTGCTTGAGGAAGGCGCCCAGCTCCTTCTTCTCGGAACCGGTGACCGGGAGCTCGAGGAGGCCTTCCGCCGCCAGGCTGTGGTGCATGCCGGGCGGATCGCCTGCTACATCGGCTATGACGAGCAGACTGCTCACCTCATCCAGGCGGGCTGTGATGCGCTGCTGGTGCCGTCTCGCTTCGAGCCCTGCGGTCTGACCCAACTATGCGCTTTGCGCTACGGCACGGTTCCGGTGGTCGCCCGCGTCGGCGGGCTGGCCGATACGGTTATCGACGCGAGCCCCGTAGCCCTCGGCAAGCGCGCGGCGACGGGAGTTCAGTTCTCGCCGGTGACCAGCGTCATGCTGGAAGCTGCGATTCGCCGCGCCGCCTCCCTCTACCGCGATGAAGCAACATGGCGGCTGCTGCAAAGCAACGCCATGGCAACAGATGTATCATGGGCCGGCCCGGCTCGAGAATATGCCGCGCTTTACCGGGAGCTGCTGTGAGCCGGCCACTGGGCGAAGGATCGCCTGAACCACTCGGTGTTACGCTGCAGGGCGACGGCATCAACGTGGCGGTCTTCTCGGCTCATGCCGAGGGTATCGAGCTGTGCCTGTTCGATGCCGAGGGCTCCCGGGAGCTGGAGCGGATCCGCTTGCCAGAGCGGACCGGCGACGTTTTTCATGGCTGGGTCGGCGAGGTCTCGGCTGGAGCGCGCTATGGGCTGCGTGCCCATGGGCCGTTTGCGCCAGCCGAAGGTCACCGCTTCAACCCCGCCAAGCTGCTCATCGACCCGCATGCGTTGCTGCTCGACCGTCCGCTCCGATTGCACCGGTCGATGTTCGGCTATCCGGAAGACGGCAACGACCTGGCGTTCGATCGGACGGACAGCGCGCCATTCATGGCCAAGGCGATCATCTCCCCGACCCTAGCCGCCGCTGCCCCTCCCCGTCCGCTGACCCCTTGGAGCCAGACGGTCCTGTACGAACTGCACGTCAAGGGCTTCACCAAGCTGCACCCCCAAGTACCGGGGGCTATTCGCGGCACGTTCGCCGGCTTGGCCGATCCCGCCGCGATCGAGCATCTGGTGAAGCTCGGCATTACTACGCTCGAGATCCTGCCGGCCGCCGCCTGGATTGAGGAGCGGCACCTCGCCAAGCTAGGGCTGTCCAATTACTGGGGCTACAATCCCGTGGCGTTGATGGCGCCAGAGCCGCGAATTGCGCCTGACGGTTGGGCGGAGATCCGCCGAGCCGTCGCGGCGCTGGCCGACGCTGGCATCGAGACAATCGTTGACGTAGTGCTCAATCACAGCGGCGAAGGCGATGCGCTGGGGCCCACGCTGTCGCTGCGCGGGCTGGACAATGCGTCCTACTACCGGTTGCGGAGCGATGGCCCGCGCTTCTACATCGACGACAGCGGCTGCGGGAACACGCTGGCGCTGGACCGGCTCCCCGTGGTGCGCCTGGCCACCGACGCGCTCCGCACCTGGGTCCGCCAGGCGGGAGTGCACGGCTTCCGCTTCGATCTTGCGACCTGCCTGGGGCGTCGGGCGGACGGCTTCGACCCCCAAGCTCCGCTGATCGCCGCTATCAACCAAGACCCGGAGCTCCGCCAACTGAAGCTCATCGCCGAGCCATGGGACATCGCGCCTGGCGGCTACCAGCTGGGTAACTTCCCGAGCCGCTGGGGCGAGTGGAACGACCGATTTCGCGACGACGCGCGCCGCTTCTGGCGCGGCGACCATCATCGCCTTGGCAAGCTCGCGTCACGCCTGGCTGGCTCGACCGACCTGTTCGGCCGACGTCGGCCGCCGTCAAGCAGCATCAATTTCATGACCGCGCACGATGGCTTCGCCCTCGCCGACCTAGTGGCGCATGAGCAGCGCCGCAACGAGGCCAACGGCGAAGCAAACAGCGACGGAAGCTCTGAGAACTTCAGCTGGAACTGCGGCCACGAAGGCGCGACGGAAAAGCCCGCTGTCATGGCGGCGCGCGCGCGGGATCAGAGGGCGCTGCTAGCCACCCTGCTTCTGGCCCGAGGCACGCCCATGCTCTCCATGGGGGCAGAGCTCGGCCACAGCCAAGCCGGCAACAACAACTGCTATGCCCAAGACAATGCGCTGAGCTGGCTGGACTGGGAGGGAGCCGACGGCGCACTGCTTGTCTTCACCCGCCTTCTGCTGAAGCTGCGGGCCGAGCACCCGCTGCTGCGTGAGGACCGGGTTCTGGAGGACTCCGACGTCGCCTGGCTTTCGCCAGACGGCAGGCCGATGACGGCTGCGGAGTGGGATGGGGCCGATGCCGGGTCCTTGGCCGTGGTGCTCGAAGGACCCGAGGAGCGGCTCGTGCTGCTGTTTCATCGTGGGTCGGAGATCTGCCGCTTCTCCCTTCCCGAGGGGCGCTGGCAGGTGCTTGCCGACAGCGCCTCCGGCAAGCCGGGCGATGTTGCAGTCGGCGAGGTTCACGCTCCACCCCGCTCTGTCCTCCTGCTCGCAGAGCAGGTCGCGCCAGGACGCAATCGGCCCGTGAGCTCCACGACCCTGCGCCAGCTTGCCGAACGGGCCGGAGTCCAGCCTGAGTGGTGGAGCGTGGATGGCGTCCGGCACGAGGTTACTCCCGACACGACGAGGCATCTGCTGCGGGCGATGCGCTTGCCGGCGGACTCGGAAGCGGAAGCCCGGGACTCGATTGAGCGGCTCTCCGAGCTTTATGACCGCTCAACGCTTCCGCCCGTGCTTGTCTTACAACAAGGCGAGCCGTTGCCCTTCAAACCGGACGGTCCGCTGCACATCGAAACCGATGCAGGCGAGCCGGTGCCGAGCAACGATGTGGCGCCGGGCCGCTACCGACTGCGCCTCGAAAACGCTCCTGACGCAACGTGCCGCCTGACGATCGCTCCGCTCCGTGCCTGGCTCCCTGAGCGCATCAGTTCAGGCGACCGGCTGTTCGGCATCGCCACGCAGCTCTATTCTCTGCGGCATTCGGGCGATGGAGGCATCGGCGATTTCACCAGCCTTTTGGAACTCGCTCGTCATGGTCGCGCTTTCGGCGCGAACGCAATTGGCATCAACCCGCTTCATGCACTCTTTCCAGACAAGCGAGACCGCACCAGCCCTTATTCGCCCTCCGACCGCCGCTTCCTTGATCCGATCTACTTGGATGTCGGTACGCTTGCCGATCAGCCGGGTGGCGACCCCATCAACTACGAATCTGTTTGGCGCTCAAAAGAAGCCGTGCTGCGAGGGCGTTTCGAGCGGGAAGGCGGATCGTTCGCGATGCCGCAGGACATGGCCGTCTTTGCGACATTTTGCGCGCTGAGCCATCACTTCGAAGGTCGGTCCTGGCAGCAATGGCCGGTTG
>JALYFY010000012.1 GCA_030777385.1 Pseudomonadota bacterium
CCGTGTCCGGGTTCACGTCGTCGGGGGTGAGGTTCTGGCAGGCGCCGAGATAAGTGTTCATGGTGCGCTCGCCGTCCGGCGTCACCAGGATGAAGCTGCGCGCCGTGGCGGGGCCGTCCTCGGCAGGCGTCACGTCGTAATGCACGTCGATGGCCTTGAGGTCGTGGGCGAAGAGCTTGCCCGTCTCGTCGTTCTTCACCTTGCCGATGAAGCCCGCCTTGACCCCAAAGGAGGCAACGCCCGCGGCCGTGTTGGCGCCCGAGCCCCCCGACACGATGATCGCCGGGCCCATATCCCCGTAAAGCTCCTCGGCCCGGGCCTCGTCGATGAGCTGCATGGCGCCCTTGTGAACTTTCTTCTGGAGAAGAAAGGCCTCGTCCGTATGGGCGAGCACGTCAACGATGGCGTTGCCGAGGGTGAGGACGTCGATGCGGGTCTGGGACATAAGCCACCGGGTTTGTGGAAAGACGGGGCGCTTTCGCATCCGGGGCAGGGGAGGTCAAGCTTTTACCGGGGAGAGACAGGTGCTTGGGCGTCGGCTGGAACGGCACAGGAGGCCTTGCGCTCCCGCTCCTGAGCCCCGTCGAGGACCGCGAGCAGCGTGTCGAGCTCATCGGGGGAGAGAATGCGGATCTCCCGCGCAAGACGGTTGGCGAGCAGCGTCGCCTTTGGGTCCGTGTTGGCGGTGTCGATCTTCACCCGTGGGTCCGAGAGGTCGGCAAGGCGCGTCAGCTCGTCGGCCTCGTCCCAGATGATGCGGAAATACTGCAGAACCCCCTGGATCAGCGTCCAGGTCGGCTTGCCGCGCTCGCCGCGCTCGAGGGCCGACAGATAGGCGCTCGAGACGCCCAGATGGGACGCCATGTCCTTCAACATCAAGTTGCGCTCGCGGCGCAGCTGCCGCACCCGTTCGCCGAAGGGGGTCATTTGCCTATCCTGCCCCGCGCCTGCGGCGGAGCCTGACATAGAGTGCACCGGATCCGCCGTGCTGGGGAGAGGCCTCCTCGAAGCCGATCACCAGGGATCGCAGATCGGGCAGGCGCAGCCAGTGCGGCACCATGCGCCGCAGCACCCCGCGCTCCTCGAACAAGCCGCTGCTCACCGCCGCACCGCCCTTGCCGGTGATGATGAGGACGAGCCCGTAGCCGGAAGCTTGCGCCTGGTGCAGGAAGCGCAGCAGGGCGAAGTGAGCCTCCTCCTGGCGCATGCCGTGCAGGTCGATGACGCTGTCCACCTCCTTTCGGCCCCGGCGCAGGGCCGTCAGCGTCTTGCGCTCGACGGGGGCCAGGGGGAGCAGGGCGGGTTTTTGGGTCGGAAGCGGAGGCAGCACCGGGGCTGGGGAAGTGAGGGCCGGGGCAGGGGTCTTGGCAGGCTTCTCGTCAGGCTCCGGCTCGGGCGGCAGGGCCTTGCCGCGCATGGGTTTCACATGCCGGGCCACGTGGGACCAGAGCCGCTTCTCCTCGGAGCTGAGCTGGCGGGTGCGGCGGCTCTTGGTCATGAACGGGGCTTGGGCTGCAGAACCACGAAGCGGACCGCATGGCGCAGGAGGCCGGCCCGCCGGCCCGCCTCCTCACCGCTGCCGAAGAAGAAATCGCCTCGCGCCGGACCCACGATGGCCGAGCCCGTATCCTGCGCGATCATGAGGCGGCGCAGGGGCTCGGCGTGATCGAGGGTGACGGGCAATTGCCCGTCGAGCCAGACCGGCAAGCCATAGGCCCAAAGAGAGCGGTCGACGGCGAGGCTCCGGCCTGGCACCAGGGGAATGCCTGCACCCCCGATAGGACCGTCCTCGGGAGCAAGCTCCGTCGCCTCGCGGAAGAAGATGTAGGACTGGTTCTGCCGCATGAGGGTCTTGGCCGGACCTGGATGGTCTTTGAGCCATCCCATGAGCTTTTCCAGGGTCATGGATTCGAGGTCCATCTCGCCCTGCTGCACGAGGAGCCGTCCGATGGACGTATAGGGCCGACCGTTGCGGCCCGCATAGGCCACCCGCATGACGGAGCCGTCGGCAAGGCGGATGCGGGCCGAGCCCTGCACATGCAGGATGAAGGCTTCGCCCGGCTCGCGAAGGTAAACGATGGGCTTGGCGAGCGAGCCCAAGGCGCCTTCCTCGATGGCGGCGCGGTCCGGATAGGGCTCGTAGCCGTTTTGAGTGCGCCGGGCCGCTTGGAGGTTCGTGTCCAGGCCGGGCAGGGTTTCACCCTGGGAAACGGTGATGAGATCTTCGGGCCTTGCCAGCAGCGGCACGGTATAGGTGGAATCGGGCGTGCGCGAGCCCCTGAATTCCGGCTCGTAATAGCCGGTGAGAAAACCGCTGCCGGAATGGGGGATGACGGTAAAGGGCTGGAAATTGGCCTCGAAGAACCGCCGCGCCTCGGCGCTCGATGGATGTCCCAGCTTCATGGCCCTGCGGCAGACGGCAAGAAGATCTTCCTGCGGGGCCTGCGCCGGCCTCAGTTCGGCGGCGCTTCGGTCAAGGGCCGTACAGGAACGCAGAAAGGCCTGAAAGGCAGCCGCGTGATCGTCCGCCTCCCAGCCTGCAAGGCTCTCAAAGGCGAGAGGCTCGAGGCGTGCTTGACCCGCCAGAGCTGCTCCGGCTTCCGCTGACACCGTCAACGTCCAGCAGAAGAGGCAAGCGAGGAGGGCCCGCCCGGCATGGATCATTGCCCCGCTTCGGTCGCCACAAGCTGCCAGTTGGGGTCGCGGCTGCCAAGTGTCCGGGCAAAAGTCCACACGTCCGTGACGTCGACCACCGCCTCGGGGCTGCCGTCCACGACAGTGCCGGAGGCATCGCGGGTCACGGTGATCAGGTTCGACAGGAAGCGCACCACGATCTGGGCCGTCTTGCCCTGGATCTCGGCTCCGGCCATCTCGGCCTTGTCGATGGACACGAAGGTGGTCTCCACCGTTTCGCCCCGGCGCTCGCGCTCGGTGATCGCCCGCTCGAAGCCCTCGTACACTTCCCTCGCGAGAAGATCCTTGAGCATCTTGCGGTCGCCCTGGGCGAAGGCGGTGACGATCATCTCATAGGCGGCCTTGGCGCCTTCGAGAAATTCGGCTGCATCGAACCCGGGCTCGGCGCGGGCGATCCCGTCGAGAGCCTGAGCCGTGGGGGTGCCGGGCTCGGCGATGCCCTTCCAGCGCTCGGCCGACGGGATCTCGGCGGCCGGACGAGGTGCCCCGTTGGCTCCGGGAAGGCGCACCACATTGTGATCGGGCTCGGCCGGCGCATTGCCCGGACGCAGGGGCGCATCCCGGCGCGAGAGGGGATCGAAGGGCGGCTGCTCGCTGCCGGTCTTCTGCCCGAGAACCGAGCGGAGGCGCCAGACCACGAAAACTGCCAGAACAATGAAAATAAGGGTCGTGATGTCGAAGGAATCCTGCATCGTCGATCCGTTGTGAGCCTGCCTGCACGCCGGCTGCCGCAAGGCGTTGTGTCAAGGAGGCGAAGGTGTCATGCTTCGCATATGGGGTCTAAGGGTCGTAACATCCACCTCTGCCCCGGACAAGCGAAGGAAAGTGCGGAATCTTGCTTCAAATCACAGAAGCATGGTAGCGCGAAGATCCACGGCCCGTGAGCGCAGGCGCTTCCTCAGACGAAGTGCGCCGTCCGGGCTCGACGAGACCCCTTAGGGAGCATGAAACCATGGCCGAGAATCCGGCAACCAACGGAGCGCCCGCGCTCAACGCCCTTGCACAATACTGCAAGGATTTCTCCTTCGAGAACCCGAATGCGCCCCGCTCCCTGCAGCAGCAGACGGAAGGCCCGCAGATCAACCTGCAGGTCAATGTGAATGCCAAGCAGCTCGCCGAGGCCGACTTCGAGGTGGACCTCACCCTCGAAGGCGATGCCAAGATCGGCGGCAAGGACGTGCTGTTCGCCTTCGAGCTGACCTATTCGGGCGTGTTCCGGATCCAGAACATCCCGCAGGACCAGCTTCACCCGGTGGTGATGATCGAGTGCCCGCGCCTGCTGTTCCCCTTCGCCCGCCAGATGGTGGCCGATGCGGTGCGCAACGGCGGCTTCCCGCCCCTCTACATCGACCCGATCGACTTCGTGGCCCTCTACCGCCAGCGCGCGGCCGAGGTGCAGGGTCAACCCGGCAACGGCCAGACGCTGTCGTAAGCTGACGAGAGCATTGGTTTTTCCGGATCGGGCGAGGCGGCCTCCGCTTCGCCCGATTTTTTATATGTCTAAACTCTGCGGATGAAGGCCGAGAGGGGATTTAGGATTTTTAGGAAGCCTCGGGCGGGCGCTCACCAAGGTACTCGCGCCAGAGGGCGTTCTCCCCAAGGGAGCCGATGAAGGCTTCGTGCGCCGCCCTCTCGGCATCGGTCAGACGCGAGATCATGGTCCGCGGCCGGGCCTCGCGGGCTGGTGCTCCCTTCGCCTGCAGGCTGGAGCCAGCCCGCGCCGAGGGCTGCATCGAGAGGTCGAAGCCTGTCTGCCGGCCGCCGATCAGCTCGATATAGACCTCGGCCAGGATTTCCGCATCGAGAAGCGCCCCGTGCTTCGTGCGCTTGGAATTGTCGATCCCGTAGCGGGAGCAGAGGGCATCGAGGTTATTGGCCGCACCCGGATGCTTGCGCCGGGCCATGGTGAGCGTGTCGACCACGTCGGACAGGTTGAACTGGGTGTGCCCCGTGCGGGCGAATTCCGCATTGAGAAAGCCGATATCGAAGGCCGCATTGTGGATCACGAGCCGCCCGTCCCCGACGAAATCCGCAAACTCGTCCGCGATCGCCGCAAAGACCGGCTTGTCGGCCAAGAATTCGTCGGAGAGCCCGTGGACCGCAAAGGCGCCGGCGGAGACCGGCCGTTCCGGGTTGATGTAGACGTGATAGCTCTTGCCCGTCGGGATATGGTTGAGAAGCTCGACGCAGCCGATTTCGATCACCCGGTCGCCCTTGGCGTGGTCGGTGCCGGTGGTTTCGGTATCAAGAACGATTTCACGCAACATCACTCAAACTCTTTTATCGCAATCGGCCATGCCGGCCCGGCCGTCCGGCGAGGCAGGCCAGGATGGACCGGACCTGGGCTTGCGCCGAGGCGAAGCCCCGGCTCGTGTCGACGAGGAAATGGGCGCGGGCGCGCTTGCTCTCGTCCGGCATCTGTTTTGCCAGAATGGCATGAAATTTCTCTTCCGTCATGCCAGGACGTGCCAGAACCCGGGCGCGCTGCACCGACGCGGGCGCGGTCACCACAAGGGTCGCGTCGCAGCCCGCCTCGCCGCCGGTCTCGAACAGGAGGGGGATGTCGAGCACCGCAACGGGCGCAAGGGCGGACACCCTCTTGAGAAAGCTCTCCTTCTCCTCGCGCACGAGCGGATGCACGATGGCCTCGAGCTCCTTCATGCGCCCGGGATCGTTCAGGACGGCGGCCCCGAGCTTTGCCCGATCCACGACCCCGTCGATCACCGTGCGGGGAAAGGCCCTTTCGATGAGGGGCGCGGCACGGCCGCGGTAGAGCCTGTGCACGACGGCGTCCGCATCGTGCACGGGAACGCCGAGGGCGCGGAAAATGCCGGCCGTGGCCGATTTTCCCATGCCGATGGAGCCGGTGAGGCCGAGCAGGAAGGTCATGGGCGGCCCTCCACATCGGCAACGATCAGCGCCCGCAGGTCAGGGGTGACCTCGGGGGTTGCCCCGAACCAGCGCCGGAAGCCGGGCACCGCCTGGTGCAGCAGCA
The DNA here is from genome assembly GCA_030777385.1 of Pseudomonadota bacterium. Classification (GTDB taxonomy): domain Bacteria; phylum Pseudomonadota; class Alphaproteobacteria; order Rhizobiales; family Beijerinckiaceae; genus Microvirga. Next base: position 5,690 of record JALYFY010000012.1, read on the forward strand.
TCCCCAGCCCGTCGACGGTTCTCAAGCCCTGCGCTGCGGCGGCAGTAAGCAGGGGTGTCTGCAAGGGAACATAGACGATGTCCGCGACGGCGGCGTTGAGGGGTGCCCGGGATAGATCGAGGGCGAGGGGAGGCTGGCCTGCCATGCCGAGCGACGTGGTGTTGACGATGAGCTGGGCATGCGGGACCACCCGTCCAAGGGCCTCCCAGGCCGAGGTCTCCACGGCAACAGGACCATGGCGCCTGAGGTCGCGGACGAGGTCTTCCGCCTTGGACAGGGTGCGGTTTGCCACAAGGATGCGCTTCAGGGGCCGATCCTGGAGGCCTGCGACCACGGCGCGCGCCGCGCCGCCGGCACCGAGCACGAGGGCGGTGTCCACAGCCTGCTCCCAGCCTTTCCCCAGGCTCGCATCGAGATGGGCCATGAAGCCGAGCACATCCGTGTTGTCGCCCCACAGAACCCCGTTCTCGATCCAGAGCGTATTGACTGCCCCCACCCGCTCGGCGCGCTGCGTCCGGCGCTCCACGCCCGCAAAGGCGGCCTCCTTGTGGGGAAGCGTGACATTGCCGCCGGCAAAGCCCTGTGCCGCAAAGCCCCTTAGAAAATCCCCGAAGTTCACAGGAGCCACATCGATGCGCTCATAGGAGCCCTCAAGGCCGTGCTGCTTCAGCCAATGGCCATGGATCAGGGGCGAGCGGGAATGCTTGATCGGGTGGCCGACGATGAAGGCCTTCGTCATGAAAGTTCAGTCCTTAGAGAGCCACGCAGCCGAGACGGCGCAAACATGACAGGAGCGGCAGGAGGGGAAGCCCTAAAATCGTCGAATGATCGCCCTCAACCGTCTCGAACAGGTGAACCCCGAGGCTTTCCAGCTGATAGGCGCCGACGCTCCTGAGCACGTCGGGCCCGGCAAGGTCGAGGTAGAGATCGATGGCCTCCTCCGTCAGCGGCCGCATGGTCAGACGGGCGCTGCCTAAGAAGCGCTCGACCACCTGCCCGCCGATAGCCAGAGCGCCGGCCGCGTGAAGGGCATGGCTGCGGCCCGCAAGCTGCTGCAGCTGCGCCTTCGCGGCCGCCCGATCCACCGGCTTGTGAAAAACCTGGGGCCCGCATGCGAGAACCTGATCGGCGCCGAGCACCACCCGGTGGGGATGGCGCCGGCTGACGGCAAGCGCCTTTTCCGCAGCCAGGTGCCCGGCAAGGGCTGCGGGATCGAGACCTTCATGCGCCGCTGCCTCCTCCACCTCCCTCTCGTCGATGCCCGAGTTCTGGGTTTCGGCGGCAAGGCCTGCACTTGCGAGGAGCGCCAGCCGGGTTGTGCTCGTCGATGCCAGAAGCAGCTTTTCGGAATGGGTCCAAAGGGCCGGCATGGGGTTACTCCGCAATGAAGCGCAGGCGATGGTCGCGGTAGAGGTCGATGATCGCCGCCGCCGTTTCCTCGATGGAGCGGCGGGTCACGTCGATCACCGGCCAGCCGCTGCGGGCAAACAGCCGGCGGGAGGCCGCGATCTCCTCCGCCACCGCCTCCCGGTCGACGTAGGAGGTGTCGTCATCGGCATTGAGGCTGAGCAACCGGTTCTGGCGGATCTGCACAATCCGCTCCGGAGTCGCCACGAGGCCGACGATGAGGGCTTTTCGAACCGTCTCCAGAACCTGCGGCGGCGGCATGCCGGGAATGAGGGGGATATTGGTGGTCTTGAGCCCGCGATTGGCGAGATAGACCGCTGTGGGGGTCTTGGAGGTCCGGCTGACGCCCACCAGGATCACATCAGCCTCATCCAGGTTCTGAGGCAGATGCCCGTCGTCATGGAGAAGGGTGAAGTTCATGGCGTCGATGCGCTTGAAATACTCGGCGTTGAGCATGTGCTGCGCGCCGGGCCGGGCGGTCGAATGGGTGCCGAGATAGGATGAGAGCAGGGAGTGAACCGGCTCGAGCACCGAGAGATGGGGCGAGCCGGTGTTGCGGCACACCTCCTCGAGGCGGCTTGCGAGATCGTGCTCCACGAGGGTGTAGAGCACGATGCCGGGCGCGGTTTCGATTTCGCTGATCACCCGCTCCAGCTGGGTGTTGGATCGCACGAGCGGATAGACATGCTCGATGGCTGCGACGCCCTCGTATTGGGCCACCACCGCACGGGCCACGGTGATCAGGGTTTCGCCCGTCGAGTCGGAGACGAGATGGAGGTGAAAGTAGCTGCGTCCCACGGCAAATGTCCTCCCGGACAAGGAGTCGATTGATGTGGATAGATTGCCTCGTTCCCAAGGTCCAGGGCAGGGGCCTGTGGGATTCGGCCCGGACCATCAACAGGACTGGGCCATGGGGGATCGCTGAAG
>JALYFY010000013.1 GCA_030777385.1 Pseudomonadota bacterium
GCCTTGTCCTCGTCCGTATAGAAGCGGGAGAAGTGCTCGCCCAGGATCTCGCTTTCCACATAGCCCTTGAAGCGCTGGGCTCCGGCATTCCAGCTGGCGATGATGCCTGTAGGATCGAGCATGTAGATGGCGTAATCGGTGACGGCGTCGACAAGGAGCTGAAAGCGTCCATCCTGCGACTTTGTCCCGTCCACTTGGACAGCAATCATCGAAAATCCCCTGCGAGGCCCGTCTCGTGCCGTTGCGTCGGCCCATAGATAGCCCGATCCGGTTCAACGCAAATACAGCCCGTTCGTTCGGGCGAACCTTAGCCGTATTGTGCGTTAAGGCACAGGGCCTGTTTCTCCCGGAAACGGAAAGCCGATCCATGCGGGCTTTTGCAGCTGCACCGGAATTCCGCCGGCTCGGATCGTCTCCCCGGCGCTCAGCGCATCCGCCGCCCGGTCCAGGCGGATCAACAGGAGGCCTCGGCCTTCGGCGCCGGTTCCGGTCTTGCCCAGGACCTTGTCCCCGGCCATGACCTCCACGCCCATCTCTGCCGCGAAGCCGCCCTCGTAGAGAGCCGGCACGAGCCGGGTGCGGGCCGTGCCCCGGTGCTGCATGCGCGAGACGACCTCCTGGCCCACATAGCAGCCCTTGTCGAAATCGACCCCGTGCAGCTGATCCATGAGAGCCTCGTGCGGGAAGGCGTCCCCGAACAGGAAGTCCCGTCCGCCCTCGGGAATGCCGAGCGCGATGCGACGGGCATGATAGGCTTCCGCGGGATCTTTCGCGAACTCGGCCGCATCCTGCGCCGCCACGATGGCGCGCCAGCCCAGATCGGGCAGGCGGGGATCCTCTACCACGAGGCCGACCTCATCGTCGGGCTTTGGGGCATCCCAGCCGGCGATGACGGTCATGCCGTCCGACAGGTCCTCGACCGCCACCTTCGCCCGCAGCTTGTAGAAGCCGAGGCGCTTGGCGAGATCCGCCGCGAATACCTTCAGGGCGTCGAGATAGTACCCGCCGCCGATCTCATCCGGAGCCTGGAAGACGATGAAGTCGAACAGGATTTTCCCTTGAGGGGTCAGGAGGGCGCCGAGGCGCGCCCTGTGCGGCGACACACGGTCGAGATCGCAGGTGATGAGATTATCGAGAAAGGTCTTGGCGTCCTCGCCCGAAACCCTTACGACGCCCCGGTCGGCCAGATGGACTGACGGCATGTGCCCCGCTCCGATTGCTTCTGTTCGATCTGTGACATATGCCCCTTCCGCAGCGGCCTCAAGAGATGAGATTGCCATGCCCCAGACCTTCGACCTGATCCTCAAAGGCGGCATCGTCGTGAATCACGACGGGCGCGTGGAGCGCGACGTGGGCGTGCGCGGGGGCAGGATCGCCGCCCTCGGCGACCTGTCCCGCGCCTCCGCCGCGCGGGAGATCGACTGCCGGGGCCTGCATATCCTGCCGGGCGTCATCGACACCCAGGTGCATTTCCGCGAACCCGGCCTCGATCACAAGGAAGATCTCGAATCGGGCTCTCGCGCGGCCGTCATGGGGGGCGTCACGACAGTGTTCGAGATGCCCAACACCGACCCGCAAACCACGACCCCAGACGCGCTCGCCTACAAGGTGCGGCGCGGCCATCACCGCATGCATTGCGACTTCGCCTTCTGGGTCGGCGGCACGCACGAGAATGCGGCCGATGTGACGGAACTGGAGCGCCTGCCGGGCGCTGCCGGCATCAAGGTGTTCATGGGCTCGTCCACCGGCTCGCTGCTCGTCGAGGACGACGAGGGCATCGCCAACATCCTGCGCCGCACCCGCCGCCGCGCCGCCTTCCATTCCGAGGACGAGGCGATGCTGCGCGAGCGGAAGGGGCTGCGTATCGAGGGCGATCCGCGCTCGCATCCCGTGTGGCGTTCGGCCGAAGTGGCGCTCGCCTGCACGCAGCGACTCGTGCGCATCGCCCGTGACACCGGCGCGCGCATCCACGTGCTCCACATCACCACCGCCGAGGAGATGGCGCTTTTGAAGGATCACAAG
>JALYFY010000014.1 GCA_030777385.1 Pseudomonadota bacterium
CGCCTTGCCAGCGCACCTCAAGCCGTCCGTCAGGAAACTCGTACGTCTCGACGTACTTGCCGGCCAATCCCGTGCTCAGCGGCGTCTCGTCCAGAATAATCCGCTTGCGGTCGTAGGAGAGCGCCAGGTGCTGCGTGACATAGCGCTGCTCGCGCCAAGCCAGAATTGTGTCGAGTTGGGCTGGGGGGCGCTCCAGCGGACGATGCAGATCCTCCGATCGCGTGGGAGCGATCGCAAACCGCTCATTGAAGCGCGCCACGAAGGCTGGAAGATAGGCGTTCGCCGCCTCGAGCGTTGAAATTCCCTCGAGCCGTAGCTCCTTCACCAACCGATCCTGCAGCGTGCGGTTCACCCGTTCCACCCGTCCTTTGGCCTGGCTCGAGTTCGCGCACAGGATCTCGATCCCCAGTTCACTGAGCGCGCGGCCGAACTGGGTCATGCCTTGGCCGCCCTGTGCCTGCGCCTTCGACACGCGAAAGATCGAGTGCTTGTCGGAATAGAAGGCGAGGGGCCGCCCGTGGCTCACCAGATAGCTCTTCAACGTCTCGAAATAGGCAAAAGCGCTCTCGGATGGGACGAACCGAAGCGCAACCAACCGACTGGTCGCGTCGTCGATGAAGACGATCAGCGTGCATCGCGGACCACGATCCTCGAACCAGCGGTGCTCACTGCCGTCGATCTGAACCAACTCGCCAAAGTGATCGCGGCGCAGACGCGGCTGATGCAGCTGACGCCGCTGCTTGCGCGACAACCAGAGCCCTTCCTCCCGCATCCATGTGCGCAGCGTCTCCCGCGAGATCCTCAGGCCGTGGCGTTCCAGAAGCATCTGGCTTGCGAGGGTCGGTCCAAAGTCCCGGTAGGTCTCGGTGACGTAGGCGATGGCCAACTGGCGCACATGCGGCCCCAGCCCCCGATTGGAGGGCCGTCCGCGGGCCCGGTGACGTAAGCCAGCCGCGCCATGCTCGGCAAACTGCCGGGCGAGCCGATGCGCCTGGCGCCGGGTGACGCCCATAAGGCCGGCCGCCGCGGTCATCGTCAGGCGGCCTGCAAAAACCGATGCCAGCACCTCAGCGCGGCGAAGCTCCCGTTCGCTCATCTCCACCCAGCCCATGCCACACTCCCATGCACGTCCGTTCAGGGGAGTGTGACATTCCTAGTTTGCCACGGTGGGACATTCTAACTTTGCGCCCACATCTTAAATTCGCATAAGATATATTATGGAACTAAAATCTCTGGATCGCTCGGCGGTCTCTCCCTAAGGGCCGGTATGTGGCTCCGTGTTGAGTGAGGAGAACCATTCGGCATACGGCGTATCTTTTACCAACCGCCGGTTATAATCCGGCGCGCCGTCGCCCCACCACACAGGACCGCGCTCACCGAGAGCCCGCTTTGCAGCATCAACCCGAGCGCGAACTTCGGCCAAAGCCTCCGGATCGTCCCTGACGCTGCGGACTGCCCGGCGCGCTTCCATCAACGCATGTACGAGGCGCTCGCGCTCCTGAGGCTCAAGATCGGGATTGCTCAGGCGCCACAGTCGCCCGCGGACCACGAAATAGCGACCGTCCGGTGTTTGCGGGTACTGATTGGCAGATGGCGCGCGTCTCATGGGTCACTCAGCACGACAGGTTCATAAAGGCGGACAGCTGAAGTCCATCATCCCTGTCAGAACAGCACGGTCTCCATCGCCTGATCATGACGCTTCGATCTGCAGCCCGTCGTATGCCGGTTCGATATGCGACGGCAGCTCGCGGCTCAGCCTTTCATAGTCCAGGTCTGTGTGTAGGTTCGTCAGGATGGCGCGTCTTGGCTTGACCATGTCGATCAACTCAAGGGCCTCGGACACGGAGAAATGGGTCGGATGCGGCGTGTAGCGCAAGGCATCGATGATGAGCACATCCAGGTCCTGGAGGTACTGCAGGCTTTCCTCGGGCATCCGGCTCACGTCCGGTGCGTAGGCAATGTTGCCGAACCTGAAGCCAAGGGCATCGATGTCTCCATGGATCATCCGGAACGGCAAGGCCGCTATCGATCCGCCCGGCCCTGCCACTACGGTCGTCATGCCCGCCTGCAGATGCCGCATCTTCAGGATCGGCGGATAGCCGCTTCCGGCCGGCGTCTCGAAGCAATAACCGAAGCGCATCTGGAGCAGCTCGCTGGTCATCCGGTCGGCATATACGGGGATCCGCTGATGCATGACGATGGCGAGCGGACGCAGGTCGTCGATCCCATGGATGTGGTCGGCATGCTCGTGGGTGTAGAGAACGGCATCCAGGCGGCGGACATCGGCCCCGAGAAGCTGATCGCGCAGATCGGGGGTCGTATCGACCAGAACGGTCGTGGCGGCGCCGTCGGGTCCGGTCTGTTCCACGAGAACGGAGCAGCGCCGGCGCCGGTTCTTGGGATTCGTCGGATCGCAGTCGCCCCAGCCGACGCCGACGCGTGGAACGCCCGCCGATGAGCCGCAGCCGAGGATCGTCAGCCTCAAGGTCATGACGCTGCCGCCCGAACCAATGCTGCGTCGGCGGCCGCTGCCTTGGAGAAGAGCCGGTAGAAGTTGGCCGTCGTGATCTGCGCGATCTCGGTGTCCGTCACGCCGATGGTCTGCGCCAGCACATGGGCGGTGTGAGCCACGAAGGCCGGCTCGTTGGTCTTTCCCCTGTATGGAACGGGTGCCAGATAGGGCGCGTCGGTTTCGACCAGCAGGCGATCGCGGGGAACAGCGGCTGCGATCCGGCGGATCTCGTCGGAGTTGCGGAAGGTCAGGATCCCTGAAAAGGAAACATAGAGGCCGAGCTCCACTCCCACCCGGGCCAGCGTCTCGCCGGACGAGAAGCAGTGAAGAACAGCGTCAAACCGCCCTCGCCCCATCTCCTCGGATAGAATCCGGATCATGTCCTCGTCGGCATTCCGGGCATGGATGACCAAGGGCAGGCGGGTGTCCCGCGCGGCTGCGATATGGGCCCTGAAGACCTGTTGCTGCACGTCGCGGGGGCTCTTGTCATAATGATAGTCGAGGCCCGCCTCCCCGATCGCAATGCATCGTGGATGGTTCGAAAGCTCGACGATCCGTTCCGCCGGCACATCCGGCTCCAGGGCCGCATTGTGCGGATGCGTGCCGATTGTGCAGAACACGTTTTCATGCGCCTCGGCCAATGCGCGATAAACCTCGAAGCGCGCCACATGGGTGGAGATGGTGACCACGCGCCGCACACCGGCCGCCGAGGCCGCATCCAGGACCTCGGGGAGGCGGCTTTGAAAGTCAGGAAAATCCAGGTGGCAATGGCTGTCGACCAACATGGGTGAAGGCGCCCTCCTCCGCGGCGTCAAACGGCCCGGGTTGCATAAAGCGGTTCAGCGCCCTCGTCTACACGCGCACCTCTTGGGAAGTCGCAGCCGGCTCATCATCCTCCTTTGTCTCCTTGCGTCGCATCCTGCGGAGCCTTTCCTGATGCCGTCGAACCGACGGCTCGCTCATCTCATGCGGCGGCACGACGGGAACCGTCAGGCACACGCTCTGGGCCGGAAGCACATTGCACCAGTCCTGGATCAGCTGCTTGTAGCAGCGCCCGACGGGACGGATGTTGCGGTCGAGATCGTAGAGTCCGACGGGCGTGACGCGGTTGTTCTCCTCGCGCAGGGCCGTATCCCAGTCCATCTGATCGGTGAGGGAATACCAGGTAAAGCCGACGATCGGCACGCCGGTATTGCGCACCCGCAGAATATTCGCCCACTGCTTCCAGAGCCAGTTGACCGCCTCGTCCCCGTTGGGGCCTTCCATGAGGTTGGTTTCTGTATGCATCACCGGCAGCCGGTACCGATCGTAGTACTGCCGGGTGATCTCGTCGTACCCGAACACGTCGCCTGCAGAGCTCGTCAGGCCATCGGCCCGAACCCGGTGCTCGTTGGTGACGTAGTAGTCGTTGCCCATGATGCAATGGTGGCGCAGGGACGAGCGGCTGAGGAAGAAGTGGTATTCCTCCCTGCTCATGCCGTTATCCATCAGGAACTCGTACATCTCGGAGTCGACCCGGCGACCATAGTTGAGGTCAAGGGACAGGAAGCGCCTGGCGTTCATGATCTCGGCCGGCTTGATGGCAGCGGGATTCTCCGCGTGGAAGTACTCCGACGACTCGCTTTGGATGAACAGCGCATCCGGGCGAACCACCAGAATGCGTTCCATGGCGAGCACATTCGCCTTCACAAGGTGCTTGAGCGCCGTGACGAAGGCCTGATCGCTGCGCAGCTGCTCGTTCCACCAGCCATAAGCTGCCGAGAACTGGGCGCAGATGAACATCTCGTTGATGGGCGTATAGAGCTGAACCCAGGGAAAGCGCCGTGCAAAGGCCTCGGCGTAGGCTGCGAAAAGCTCAGGAAAATCCGGATTCTGGAAATTACCAAGCCAGTCGGGAACGCCAAAGTGGCAGAGATCGACGATCGGAATGATGTTGCGCCGCTTGATCTCGCCGAAAGTCATATCGGCAAAGGACCAGTCGTACCGCTCCGGCCCGAGAAAGCTGGTATGGAGCGGCGGTCCATACCGCAGCACCTGGATATCGAGTTCGTCCAGGAGTTCGAAATCGGTCTGCCAGTGCTTGTAATGGCCGCACTTCTCCATCTGATCGATGCGGGTGCGGCCATTGTTGATGGTCGGGATGCTGTTCTCGATCCCGGTGGCAAACATAAAGGTTCTGAACATCTTACGCTTCCGCTCAGGGCCCCGAGAGGCCGATCAAAGCGGACGCGTCAGGATGCCTCCGCTTCGACATAACGCGGGAAAATCGGCGCAGGTTGCGGAAGGGCCCCGCCCGGCGCCAGGCGATGGTCATGGCCAACCGCTGCAAGAACCCGGTCCTCCGGCGCAATGGCCAAGAGATCGAGCAGCTTGGCGGCAGCCGTGGGCACGAAGGGCTGAGCCAGAATGCCGACGGCCCGCAGGACCTCAGCCGTCACGTAGAGAACGGTGTTCATGCGCGCCGGATCGCTCTTGCGCAGCACCCAGGGCTCCTGGGATGCGAAATAGCGGTTTGCCTCCGCCACCACCGCCCAGATCTCCGACAGCGTCGTGTGCAGGGCAAAGTCCTTCATGGCCGCCCTCGCCTTCCCCGCCAGCCCATCGGCCAGCCAAAGCATGTCCCGGTCGGCTTGGGTAAGCTCGCCCGGCTGGGGCACCCAGGCGTCGCAGTTCTTGGCGATCATCGACAGGGAGCGCTGCGCCAGGTTGCCCAGGTCGTTGGCCAGATCCGCGTTGATGCGGTTGACGATGGCCTCATGGGAGTAATTGCCGTCCTGGCCGAAGGG
>JALYFY010000015.1 GCA_030777385.1 Pseudomonadota bacterium
TCGGCGGGCTTCACGATCGGCCGCTTGCTGTTGGTGATGTGACGGATGCCGTTGTCCCACCAGCCGAGAGGCACCATCTGGACCTTGGCGAAGCGCTGGGCGAGTTCCTCGCCGATCGGACCCTCGAACACCTTGAAGGCAGCCGCGCTGTCCGCGAACAGGAAGGGCAGACCGAGCGCCGCGAGTTCCGGTATGAGCGCCGACGTGGAGCCCTGGCTGTTGACCGTCATGCTCACAGCGCCGGTCCGCAGGCTCGTGAGCAGCGACTGCTCGTTGCCGAGCTGCTCGGATCCTGCAACGCGGACGCTGATGTTGCCGTTCGATCTCTCCCTGACCAATTCGGCGAAACGCTCCGTCGCGATACTGCGTGGATTGCCGGGAGCCGCGTTGTGGCCCAGCGTGAGGTTGGTGGCGGCCTGAGCGCCCCGGTGGAAGGTCAGGATGGCCGGGGTTGCGAAGGCTCCGGCAAGGAGGGTGCGGCGTGAAATCATGGTCTTCATAAGCGTTTTCCTTCTGGATGTTGCCCGTTGGCCGGGCTTCTTGGTCGTTGTGAGGGATTGGATTGATCAGCTACCGCTTGCCCCGGGTCATGGGCCTCGAGGCAAGAGTTCCTAAAGCCAGCCCTTGATGCTGTCCGTCATGGCCGTGGTGGAGATGCCGTAACGGTCATGGAGGGTCGGCAGGGCGCCAGCATCGAGGAATTCATCGGGTAGGGCGACCTGTCGGAAGGCAGTCGGGAACACGCCGGAGCGCATGAGGAGCCCGGCGACAGCCTCTCCCAAGCCGCCGACGATGGTGTGGTTCTCCGCCACGACCACCATTCGACCGGTGCGCGATGCCTCCTTCAGGATCGTCGCCTCGTCGAGCGGCTTGATCGTGGGCACGTGCAGCACCGCGACATCCACCTTGTCATCCGAGAGGGCCTTTGCCGTCTCGAGCGCCCGCATGGTCATCAGGCCCGAGGAGATGATCAGCACGTCATTGCCGTCGCGCAGCATCTTGGCCCTCCCGAGCTCGAACGTGTAGCCGTACTCGTCGAGCACGAGAGGCACGTTGCCGCGCAAAAGGCGCATGTAGACGGGCCCCTGATGCGCCGCGATCGCCGGCACCACCTGCTCGATCTCGTGCGCGTCACAGGGATCGACAATGGTGATGTTCGGCATGCCCCGGAAGATGGCGATATCCTCGGTGGCCTGATGGCTCGGCCCATACCCTGTTGTCAGGCCCGGCAGGGCACAGACGATCTTCACGTTGAGGTTTTCCTCGGCGATCGCCATGCAGATGAAGTCGTAGGCACGGCGTGCCGCGAAGACCGCGTAGGTGGTCGCAAAGGGCATGAAGCCCTCCCGCGCCATGCCGGCGGCGGCACCGATCAGGAGCTGTTCGGCCATGCCCATCTGGTAGAAACGGTCCGGGTGAGCCTTCGCAAAGACATGCAGGTCCGTGTACTTCGCCAGATCCGCCGTCAGGCCGACGATCTCCGGACGTGTCTCGGCCAGGGCCGCAAGGGCGTGGCCGAAGGGGGCAGGTTTCGTGCGCTGGTCGGAGCCGGCGAGCGAAGCGATCATCGCCGAGGTGGTCAGCCGCGGCTTGTCCGCCGTCCCCTGTCCTCCTTCGCCCTGTTCCCCGAGCCAGGCGGGCCGTGTGTATTTCGAGCGCCTCATGGTGTCCTCCCGGCGTCAAGCAGTTCGAGGGCTTTCTGCCATTCATGCGGCTCGACCCGCAGGAAGTGGTTGCGCTCGCGCGCCTCAAGGAACGGGACGCCCTTGGCCATTTTGGTGTCGCAAATCACGATCCGCGGCTTCGGCTCGTTCAGGTTGCGGGCTGCGTCGAACGCGGCAACGAGGGCATCGATGTCGTTGCCGTTAACCCGCTGCACATGCCAGCCGAACGACTCGAAACGGGCTGCGAGCGGCTCGAAGCCGGTCACCTCGGAGGCCGGACCGTCCGCCTGCTGGTTGTTGACGTCGACGATGCCGATCAGGTTGTCGAGCTTCCAGTGGCTCGCCGACCAGGCTCCTTCCCAGACGGAGCCCTCGCCCAGTTCGCCATCGG
>JALYFY010000016.1 GCA_030777385.1 Pseudomonadota bacterium
AGCGGATGATCACGTAAGTCATGTAAAGGCCTGCGAGCATCAGGCCCGGGAAGAGGGCGCCCGCATAGAGCTTCGGCACGGACACGCCGGCGGTGGCCCCGTAGAGGATCAGCATCACGCTCGGGGGAATGAGGATGCCGAGGCAGCCGCCCGCGCAGACCACCCCGGAGGCGAGGCGCACGTCGTAGCCCGCGCGCAGCATGGCCGGGAAGGCCAGGAGTCCCATGAGGGTGACCACCGCGCCAACGATGCCCGTGGCGGTGGCGAACATGGCGCAGGTGAGGAGGGTGGCCACTGCCAGGGATCCGGGCAGCCCGCCCACGGCGATCTGGATCGCGTTGAACAGGCGGTCGAGGATGTTCGCCCGTTCGATGATGTAGCCCATGAACACGAAGAGCGGGATGGCCACCAGGGTGTCGTTGGTCATCACCGAATAGGCGCGCTGCACCACGAGGGAGAACACGATGTCGCCCATGGCGAAATAGCCGAAGCCGAACCCTAAGGCCATCAGCGTGAAGGCGATGGGAAATCCGAGCATGATGAAAACCACGAACAGGGCGAGCATCACCACGCCCAGTTCGGGATTTCCGAGCCCCCACGATGCCAGCATCAGATGCTCCCCCTTGTAAGGCCTTGTTGTTCGGCCTGTTCGAGGATGAGCTTCTCGGTCTCTTCCACGTCATGAAGGCGGGGCGGCCATTCCCCGGTGCGCAGGCAGGCGATGCAGCGGATCACTTCGGCCACGCCCTGGAACGCCATCAGGATGCCCACCGCCGGGATCAGCGCCTTGAACGGATAGATCGGCGGCCCGTTGGGCGAGTTCATGGAATGCTCGTTCATCATCCAGGACATCTGGCTGAAGGGAATGCCCGCATAAATCAGGGCGAGGATGCCCGGAAAGAAGAACAGGAAGTAGAGAACGAGGTCGAGCCCGGCCTGCCGCCGCGGCCGCCAGGAGCGATACAGGAAGTCGCCTCGCACATGGCTGTTGCGGGCGAGCGCATAGGGGCCCGCCACCATGAAGAGAAGGCCGTAGAGCATGTAGCTCGCGTCGAAGGCCCATTCGGTCGGCGCCCGCAGCACGTAGCGCGCGAACACCTCGTAGCAGATGGCGAAGGTGAGCACGAGGATCGCCCAGGCCACCGTCTTGCCGATGAAGGTGTTGATGCGGTCGACGAGATACACGAAGCGCATGGGCGACGCCCTTTTTGCCGGAGCTTTCGGAACATGTTGCGAGGGCGGCGCGGATGCACCGCCCTCGTTGTTGAAAGCAGACCTCAGGCTGGCGCGGTAGCCCGCGCTCTTCCTCAGGTCGCCTTGAAGAAGTGGTTGTAGGCCATCTCGCGGGAGGGCTCGTTCAGGCGCTCATAGGCGTAGGTGCGCTGCACCCAGGCCTTCTGGCTGTCGATCACCTTCTTGAAGAAGGCGTCCTTCGAGAACTCGTCGATCACCTTGTTCCAGGTTTCGAGCTGCACCTTCAGCACCGATTCCGGCGTCGGCTTGATGGCGACGCCGCGCCCTCTGATCGCCTCGAGGTCCTTGGAGTAGCGGTCGAGAGCCTTCCAGGACATGTCGGCAGATTCGGCCTCGGCGGCGTATTTCACGATGGCCTTCAGCTCGGCCGGAAGGGCGTCGTACTTCGCCTTGTTGAAGATGAGCTCGAAGGTCTCGCCGACCTGATGATAGCTCTGGAGCATGTAGGTCTTCGACACGTCCGGGAAGCCGAGCACCAGATCGGAGGAGGGGTTGTTGAACTCCGCTCCGTCGATGACGCCGCGCTCCAGGGCGGGCACGATCTCGCCGCCGGCCAGGATCGTCACCGCCGCGCCGAGCTGGCGGTTCAGGTCGGCCGCAAGCCCCACGGTGCGGTACTTCAATCCCTTGAACGCGTCCGCGGACGTGATCTCGTTCTTGAACCAGCCGAGGGGCTGGGCCGGCATGGGACCGGAGAGGAAGCCCACGATGTTGAGCTTGAGGATCTGCTGCTGCAGCTCGTTGTAGAGATCGTAGCCGCCGCCGTAGTTCATCCAGGCGAGGAAGGAGTTGGCGTTCCAGCCGAAGGCCGGGCCGGTGCCGAACAGGGCGAAGGCCTTGTTCTTGCCGTACCAATAGGCGGCGACGCCATGGCCGCCGTCGAGGATGCCCGCGTGAACCGCGTCCTGCAGCTGGAAGGCGGGAACCACCGCGCCGGAGGCAAGCACGTCGAGCTTCAGGCGTCCGCCCGACATGTCGTTCACGCGCTTGGCGAAGTCGCCGCAGAACTCGTGGAAGATGTCCCGGTTCGGCCAGGTGGACTGGAACTTCCAGGTGGTCGTCTGGGCCCGGGAGACCTGGGGCGCGGCGACGGTGGCGGCGGCGCCGAGGCCGGCGACCTGCAGGAAATGGCGACGAGACTTCTTCGTTGCGCCGGAAGCTTTGGCTTCCGTGGATTTGTCTTTTGTCATTGTTTCTTCCCTATATCCCCTCGTTCTCGTTTTAAGGATCGCACTTTCCCGAAGGCTGGGGCGCGTTATTTCTTTGGCGCAATGTAGCGGCATAATTTTAAGAACTTCAAGGGACCTGGCCGAATGCTCCATGGATGGGGGCCGCCATTCGGGTTCGACTTTCTGCCTAGATCGTTGCACTTGAAATCTTGACCTTCCACCCCGGGTGCGTCCTGGCG
>JALYFY010000017.1 GCA_030777385.1 Pseudomonadota bacterium
GCGATCAGCAGCACGCGCCGCATCTTCGGCAGCTGGATCGTGCGGAAGACCGCCCATCGCGAGGCCCCGTCGATGCGGGCTGCCTGATAATAGGCGTCAGGAATCGACTTGAGGCCCGCGTAGCACAGCAGGGCCACAAGGCTCGTCCAGTGCCACACATCCATAACGATGATGGTGATCCAGGCGTCGAGAGGATCGCCCGTATAGTTGTAGTCGATGCCCAGGCGGTTGACGATCCAGCCGAGAAGGCCGATGTCGCCGCGGGCGAAAACCTGCCAGATGGTGCCGACTACGTTCCACGGAATGAGCAGCGGCAGCGCCATGAGCACGAGGCAGAGCGCCACCGTCCAGCCCTCGCGCGGCATAGCCAGCGCCACGGCGATGCCGAGCGGCACCTCGATCAGCAGGATGATGAATGAGAACAGGAGGGTGCGCAGGAGCGAGGACAGGAACTGCTCGCCGAGCTGGCTAGACGGATCGAGCAGCTCCTGGAACCAGGCGATCCCGTTCCAGAAGAACTGGTTGTTGCCGAAGGTGTCCTGAACCGAATAGTTCACCACCGTCATGAGCGGCAGAACCGCCGAGAACGCCACAATGGCAAAGACCGGCAGGACGAAGAGCCAAGCCTTGTTGTTGACCGTCTTTGTCACGCGGCGTGCCCTCCTGTGGCTTCGCCCGGCACCAGGTGTCCGTCCGCATAAATATGAACGTGGCGCGGATCGATCGCGAGCGCGGCCTCATCGCCATCGATGGAGATGCCGTCAGGAACGCTTGCGGCAAGGGGCCGCCCGTTCATTTCGACACGGGCGATGCGAGCCCGGCCGATATCGTCGATGCGTCTCACATGCACCGGCAACCCGGCTCCCTTGGGCTGCAGCCGCACGAACTCGGGACGGATGCCGAGCTCGACGCGATCGGAATCCGATAAGGTCCGGTAAGCACGCTGCAGGGGAATGGTGCTGCTGCCGACGAAAGCCGTTGTTCCCTCGACGCGGCAGGGCAGGATATTCATCCCCGGCGAGCCGATGAAGTGGCCCACGAAGGTGTGGGCTGGGCGCTCGAACAGCTCTTCAGGCGTCCCCGTCTGGACGACGGCACCGTCATGCATGACGACAACCTTGTCGGCGAAGGTCAGTGCCTCGGTCTGATCGTGCGTCACGTAGATCATGGTGATGTCGAGGGCGTGGTGGATTTCCTTGAGCGTGGACCGCAGCTGCCATTTCAGGTGCGGATCGATCACCGTGAGCGGCTCGTCGAACAGGATCGCCGCCACATCGGGGCGCACGAGGCCGCGCCCGAGGGAGATCTTCTGCTTCATGTCGGCGGTGAGGTTGCTGGCCCTGCGGTCGAGCACGCGGGTCAGATCGAGAAGGCGCGCGATCTCCTCCACGCGCTTGGCTGTTGTCTCGCCGGCCACGCGCCGATTCTTGAGCGGGAAGGCCAAGTTCTCGCGCACCGTCATGGTGTCGTAGACCACCGGAAACTGGAACACCTGGGCGATGTTGCGCGCTTCCGTGGGCAGATCCGTCACATCGAGATCGTCGAAGAGGACGCGCCCGCGCGTCGGACGCACCAAGCCGGAGATGATGTTGAGGAGAGTGGTCTTGCCGCAGCCCGAAGGACCTAGGAGAGCGTAGGCTCCGCCCTGGCTCCACACATGGTTCACTTCCTTGAGGGCGTAATCCTCCGGCCTTCGGGGATCGGCCTTGTAGGCATGGGCGAGATGATCGAGGGTGATGCGCGCCACGGGTCTCTCCTCAAGCCGCTTTTTGTGCAGCGTCGGCACCAGTCAGGCGGCCGGCTGCATCGAACAGGAAGAGATGCCGCGGATCGATATAGGCCGTCACGGAAGATTTCGGCTCCAAGCGCCTCACTCCGGGAACAAGGGCCACGAAACGATGCTCGCCTGCATCCATATGCACGTAGCTCTCCGATCCGGTGATCTCGGCAACAGACACGGTCGCCGGCAGGGCGATCTCGTCGGTGCCGGTTGGCTCCAGGCTCAGGTGGTGCGCCCGGAAGCCGACCGTATATTCGCCGTCAGGAACGGACGCGATGGCGCCCGTCGCCGGAATGTGATCGCCGGCTCGCACGGTTATGGCGCCGCCCGTCTTGCGGATCGTCATGGTGTTGAGCGGCGGATCGGAAAAGACCCGGGCAGTGATCAGGTCCTGAGGCTGCCTGTAGACGCGAGGCGTCGGTCCGAACTGCGTCAGGCGCCCCTCGAAAAGGGTGGCTGTGTTGCCGCCGAGAAGCAGAGCCTCCGACGGCTCCGTCGTCGCGTAGACAAAGATGGCGCCGGAGGCTGAAAACACCCGCGGCAACTCCTCGCGGAGTTCCTCACGCAGCTTGTAGTCCAGATTGGCCAAGGGCTCGTCGAGCAGCACGAGATCTGCCTGCTTCACCAGCGCCCGTGCGATAGCTGTGCGCTGCTGCTGGCCGCCTGAGAGGTTCAGGGGCTTGCGGTCGAGATAGGGCTCCAGCTTCAGAAGCTTGGCGGCATCGCGGACGCGGGCGTCGACTTCTTTTCCGGGCAGGCCCGCGACGCGCAGAGGCGAGGCGATGTTCTCGTAAACGCTCAAGGAGGGGTAGTTGATGAACTGCTGATACACCATAGCGACGCTGCGGCGCTGCACGGGCCAGCCCGTCACATCCTTGCCGTCGACCAGAACACGGCCGCTCGTGGGAACATCGAGGCCGGCCATGAGGCGCATGAGCGATGTCTTGCCGGCGAGGGTTGCCCCCAGCAGCACATTGAGCGAGCCGCGCTCCAGGGTGATGTGAACGTTGTCGATATGGACCGTTGCTCCGACCTTCTTGGAAACGCCATCGAGAGCAAGCGTCATTCGCGATGTCCTTGATGTTGAGCGGTATTCGAGGAGGTGCCGGTGTTACGCCCGGTTCGAGCAAGTGCGGTCACGGCGCAGCACGCTGCTGCATCTCGGGCCAAGCCTCGGCCTTTGGAGCCAAGAACAATCGCGACGCGAAGCGCCGCCGATTCATGCGGATTCAATAGCGCTCCTCCCGGTGCCAGGCCTTTGGCCGCCTGAGCTTTCCTCTTGTTGTTAAGGTGAGGGTATATTGGCCCTAAAACGAAAGCAACTGCCCGAATGTGACCTGACAACTGGTCTCCTACTGGACTGAAGTGGATGCTGTTCAGACGGCACGGCACGGTTTTGAACCCGGGCCATGTTTTAGGAGTTCATGCCCTGTGCGCCGAGTTCACTTGTCCCCAACAGTGGCCGGCAGCCTCCTCAGCATGAATTGGAAAATGCCATGCCAGAAACTGCAAAGACCCTTGCAATCGTCACCGGTGCATCGGCCGGTATCGGATACGAACTTGCGAAACTCTGCGCGCAGAACGGCCATGACTTGATCGTCGCTGCCGATCAGTCCGCCATTCATGACGCCGCCAGGGAGTTTGAGGCGCTGGGCGCCTCGGTTGAAGCGGTCGAGACAGACTTGGCTACTCTTGAAGGCGTCGACCGGCTCTATGCTGCAATCAAAGGGCGTCCGGTAGGCGCTCTGCTGGCCAATGCGGGCCATGGGCTTGGACACGCCTTCCTCGACCAGGATTTCACGCAGGTGCGCCATGTGATCGACACCAACATCACCGGAACGATCTACCTGATCCAGAAGGTGGGTCGCGACATGCGCTCGCGGGGTGAGGGCCGGATACTGATCACCGGGTCCATTGCCGGCTTCATGCCGGGCACGTTCCAGGCAGTCTACAACGGCACCAAGGCTTTCATTGACTCGTTCTCCTTCGCGATTCGGAACGAACTGAAGGATACGGGCGTGACGGTCACCTGCCTGATGCCAGGCGTCACCGATACAGAGTTCTTCGAGCGCGCCGACATGATGGATACCAAGGTGGGTCAGGGCAAGAAGGACGACCCGGCCGATGTGGCGAAGGCCGGGTTCGATGCCATGATGCGCGGCGACGGGGACGTGGTCAGCGGATGGAAGAACAAGATCGCCACCAGCATCGCGTCCGTGACGCCGGCCGGGCTGCTCGCCGAGCAGCACCGCAAGATGGCCGAGCCTGGATCCGGCAAGGGCTGATCGCAACCGCTCTGCATCCTCCTCGCAAGCCCGCATCCCCAAGGATGCCGCATTGACGGCTGCACCCCGATCCGTCAGGAGCGGTAGCCAAGAGCGTGTGAGACGGTGCCGTGAGAGATTTCAGATGAGCATGCCGACAGACTTGCTGCAGCGCTTGAATGGCCTTCTCGGTCCGGCTGCGGTCTTCACCGAAGATGCGGATCTGGAGCCATACTCCGTCGATTGGCGCAGGCTCTTCCCCGGCAGGCCTGCCTGCGTCGTCCGACCGTCCTCGACTGCTCAGGTTGCTCAGATCGTGCAGATCTGCCGCGAGGCGGGGGCTGCGCTCGTGCCGCAGGGCGGCAACACAGGCCTTGCAGGCGGCGCCGTGCCGGATGCGTCGGGCACGCAGGTGGTGCTGTCCCTCAACCGCATGGCGGCGGTTCGCGATGTGGATGCGGTCGGCATGACCATCGAGGCCGAGGCCGGCTGCATTCTGAAGGTGGCGCAGGATGCAGCCTCGGCCGCTGGCCGTTTGCTCCCCATCAGCCTTGCGGCGGAGGGATCGGCTACCATCGGCGGGGTGGTGGCTGCCAATGCGGGCGGCGTGAACGTGCTGCGCTACGGCATGACGCGAAGCCTCGTGCTCGGCCTCGAGGTGGTTCTTCCGGACGGCACGGTCGCGAACGGCCTGCGCCGGCTGCGCAAGGACAATGCCGGCTACGACTGGAAGCAATTGTTCATCGGCAGCGAGGGCACGCTCGGGATCGTCACGGCGGCGATCTTGAGGCTTCTGCCGCAGCCGAAGCACTCCGTGACGGCGCTGCTGTCGGTGGCCGACCCCGCCGCGGCGTTGCGGCTTCTGGCCCTCGCTCAGGACGAGTTGGGCGACCAGATCTCTGCCTTCGAGCTGATCTCGGCAACCTCCATGCAGCTCGTCGCCAAGCATGCCGGCCTGAAGGCCCCGATTGCCGAGGGAGAGTGGTTCGTGCTGATCGAAGCAGCCTCCAGCCTGGCGGGGTTGCGGGAAGCGGCCGAGACCATGCTGGGCGCTGCCTTCGAGCAGGAGATCGCTCTCGACGGCGTCATTGCCGAGTCGGGCGCGCAGGCGGCTCAGCTCTGGGGTCTGCGCGAGCATGTGACGGAGTCGGAGGCGCGGGAGGGCAAGAGCGTCAAGCACGACGTCTCGGTGCCGCTGACCGAGGTTCCGCGCTTTCTCGTCGAGGCCGGGGAGGCGCTCGCCGCAGGGGCTCCGGGAACGCGGGTGAACGCGTTCGGGCATCTGGGCGACGGCAACATCCATTATAATGTGTTGGTCGATGCATCCCATGACGCCGGCGTGGTGAACCGGATCGTCCATGACGTGGTGGCGTCTTTCGGCGGCAGCATCTCGGCAGAGCACGGCATCGGGCAGTATCGCGTCGGCGAGTTGGCCCGCTACCGCGCCGCGACGGAGATGGAGCTTGCCCGCAGGATAAAGCGGGCTCTCGATCCAGATGGCTTGCTCAATCCGGGCAAGGTGCTCCTCCCCTGAACGGCAGCCGGTCAGCCTCGGCCGAGCATGTAGAACTCATCGTTCGGCCGCATGCTGGTAGCATTGGCGAGGCGGTTCGACATGGCAAAGAAGGCGGCAATCGCCGCCATGTCCCATACGTCTTCCTCCGTGAAGCCGTGTTCGCTCAAGGTCGCGATGTCGGCGTCGCCCACGGAATAGGCCTCGAGGGACACCTTCATGGCGAAGTCCAGCATCGCCCTTTGCCGGGGCGTGATGTCGGCCTTGCGGTAGTTGATCGCCACCTGATCGGCAATCAGCGGGTTCTTGGCCCGGATCCGCAGGATGGCCCCATGAGCCACGACACAGTACTGGCACTGATTGGCGTTGCTGGTGGCAACCACAATCATCTCGCGCTCGGCCTTTGTCAGGTTGCCGGGCTTATCCATCAGCGCGTCATGGTAGGCGAAGAAGGCGCGAAACTCGTCCGGCCTGCGGGCGAGCACCAGAAAGACGTTCGGCACGAAGCCGGACTTCTCCTGAACGGTGAGAATGCGCGTTCGGATATCCTCCGGCAGATCCGTGATCTCGGGAACAGGGAAGCGGCTGATCGGCGGTTTGCTCACAAGGACACCTCTCGTTGGCCCCGGTCCGAGGTGGCGCTCCTCCGGGGGCTTCTTGCCAGATGGAGCTTATTCGGCTTGGATTGCTTAAACAACGCATCCTGCCCGGAGGAAATGCCCATGAGTGCCCAGCAAGCTCCTGCCACTGAGGCCATCCTGCTGCGGGACGAGCGCAACGGTGTCGTGACGCTTACCCTCAACCGGCCGGCCCAGTTCAACGCCTTGTCCGAGGAGATGCTCTCTGAACTCCAAGCGGCCTTGGACGATCTCAAGGATGATGAGACTGTCCGCTGCGTTGTTCTTGCTGCATCCGGCAGGGCGTTCTGCGCCGGGCATGATCTCAAGCAGATGCGGGCTCAGCCGCATCAGGAGTATTACGAGGCGCTGTTCGCACAGTGCAGCCGGGTGATGCAGGGCATCGTCAACCTGCCCGTCCCGGTAATCGCCCGAGTGCATGGCATGGCAACGGCCGCAGGATGCCAGCTCGTGGCGTCCTGCGATCTCGCGGTTGCGGCCGAGAGCGCTACGTTTGCGGTCTCGGGGATCAATGTCGGGCTGTTCTGCTCCACGCCCGCGGTGGCGCTCTCGCGCAATGTCTCGCCCAAACATGCCTTCGACATGCTGGTGACGGGACGGTTCATTTCCTCCGCTGAGGCTCTATCCTTCGGCCTCGTCAACCGGGTGGCGCCGGATGCGGAACTCGACAAGGCCATTGCTGCACTGACAGCGGACATCTGTGCGAAAAGCCCTGTGGCGATCCGCACCGGCAAGGCCATGTTCAGCCGCCAGCGCTCCATGGGCTTGGAGGAGGCCTATGCCTATGCAGGCACCATAATGGCCTGCAACATGATGGCCGAGGACGCAGCTGAAGGCATCGACGCCTTTATTGAAAAGCGCAAGCCGGAGTGGAAAGGGCGCTAGGCGCCGCCTTGGTGAGCGCGGGCCATGTCCCTAAGCTGGAATTTTTGAATCTTGCCGGTCGAGGTCTTCGGCAGTTCCGTGAAGATCACGGTGCGTGGGCACTTGTAGGATGCCAGGTGCTGCCGGCACCAGGCGATGATGTCCTCCGGCGATGCGTCTTGATCGGGCCTCAGCTCCACGAAGGCACAAGGGGTCTCGCCCCATTTCTCGTCGGGCATCGCCACGACGGCCGCAGCCTGAACCGCTGGATGTTTGTAGAGGGCATCCTCCACCTCGATGGATGAGATGTTCTCGCCGCCGGAAATGATAATGTCCTTGGATCGATCCTTGAGCTGAACGTAGCCGTCCGGGTATTTCACGCCGAGATCTCCGGAATGAAACCAGCCGCCCTCGAAGGCCTTGGCCGTGCCAGCAGGATTTTTCAGATATCCCTTCATCACCACATTGCCGCGGAACATGACCTCGCCCAGCGTTTGTCCATCCGGGGGCACGGGCTGCATGGTCTCCGGATCGAGCACGTCGAGCGCCTCCAGCACCGGATAGCGCACGCCCTGCCGGGCCTTCTTGGCCGCATACTCGCCCGAGCTGAGATCGTCCCATTCCTGGTGCCACTCGTTCACGACCGCCGGGCCATAGACTTCCGTAAGTCCATAAAGATGCGTCACGTCGAACCCGGCTGCCTTCATGGCGGCCAGCACCGCTTCCGGCGGCGGTGCGGCCGCCGTCATGAACTTCACCGTGTGGGGCAGGGGGCGCTTCTCGGCGTCCGGTGCGTTGAGCAGCGTCGACATCACGATAGGCGCGCCGCACAGATGGGTGACGCCATGATCCGCAAGAGCATCGTACATGGGCTTGGCGCGCACGGCCCGCAGGCACACATGGGTGCCGGCAACGATGGACAGCGACCACGGAAAGCACCAGCCATTGCAGTGGAACATAGGCAGCGTCCACAGGTACACCGGATGCTGGCCCATGCCGGCCGTGAGGATGTTGCCCATGGCGAGCAGATAGGCGCCGCGATGATGATACACGACGCCCTTGGGATCGCCTGTGGTGCCGGAGGTATAGTTCAGGGTGACGGCGTCCCACTCGTCCTGCGGCGGACTCCAGGCGAAATCCGGATCGCCCTCGGCAAGCATTTCCTCGTACTCCATGGAGCCTAGGCGCTCGCCCGGTCCGGTGAATTCCGGATCGTCGTAGTCGATCACGAGAGGCTTTGCCGAGGTCAGTTCAAGAGCGGCCTGGACGGTTGCCGAGAACTCCCGGTCCGTGATCAGCACCTTGGCTTCGCTGTGTTCCAGGGAGAACGCGATGACCTTGGCATCGAGGCGCGTGTTGAGGGTGTTGAGCACCGCACCGGCCATGGGGACGCCGTAATGGCATTCGAGCATGGCAGGCGTATTCGGCAGCATGACCGATACCGTATCGCCGCGCCCGATGCCGCGCCGGGCAAGCGCCGAGGCGAGGCGCCGGGAGCGGGCATAGAAGTCGCGGTAGCTGCGCCACAAGGGGCCGTGAATGATCGCGGTCCGGTCCGGATGAACGCTCGCAGCCCGCTCCAGAAATCCGAGAGGCGTCAGCGGCTGGAAATTCGCCGGGTTCTTGTCGAGGTTCGTGTCGTATACGGTCGCAGCCACTTTGGTCCCTCGCGTGCCTGGCGGTGAGTATCGCCAGAGGGAGAGAACCTGACAAGTCTACGAAATGTCAGCACCAGAGCGCTTTGCCGGAACCTGTCACGCCTTGGTGGACATCACGGCCCTTTGAGCTTTCGCGGTGATGTCATTCCATGCCTGAGCGCGAATGTCGGACGTCTGGCAGACCCAGGATCCGCCGACGGCCACCACATTCGAGAGGGCAAGCCAGTCCTGCGCATTCTTCTCGTCGATTCCTCCCGTGGGGCAGAAGCGCGCCTGCGGGAAAGGGCCTGCGAGAGCCTTCAGGGCGGGAATGCCGCCCGAAGCAACCGCGGGAAAGAACTTGACCGTCTGGAAGCCGTGCTCCAGGGCGCTCATGAGCTCGGACGCGGTGGCGATGCCAGGAATGAAAGGCATCTCGCTTCCGGCGGCTGCTTCGAGCAAGGCCGGCGTGGCGCCAGGGCTCAACGCATAGCGCGCCCCCAGCGCCTGAGCGCGTTCCAGGTCCTTGGGCGTCAGAACCGTGCCGATCCCGACGATGGCCTCCGGCACCTCCTGGACGATGGCTGCGGCAGCGTCCACTGCGGCCGGGGTTCGCAGCGTGATCTCCAGCAGGCGGAGCCCACCGGCCACGAGAGCCCGCGCAAGTGGAACGGCATCTTCCACGCGCTCGAGGGTAATGACGGGAACGATGGGCCCGGCCCGGAGAATGTCGGCCAGCTTCTTATCGCGGGAGCCGGAGAGGCTTGTCAGGTCCTGGGTCACGCAAGTGTCTCCTTGAAATGGGTTTGCAGGAATCGGCTTAAGGCATGGCCTCTGCCGGAATGATCGCGCCGCGGTAGCGCACGACCTGACCGGCGAGACGATGCCCTGCGCTTGCAGCTGCCTGCGGGTTTGCGCCGGACAGGCGCGCGTGAAGATAGGCGGCCGCAAAGCTGTCGCCTGCAGCTGTTGTATCCACGACATCCTCCGCAGCCTTGCCCGGAACAACTGTTTCCTCACCCTTCGCGATGACGCGGCAGGTCAGATCCGGGAACTTGAGAACGATTTCGGCCTTGCTGGAGAAGCCTAAAACGCTGCTGACGCCCGTATCGCCGAACAGGAGGTCGAGGTCCTCAGTCGACGCAAGGATGATATCGGCGCATTCGAACGCCTGGCGGAACGCGGCTTGCGCGATGCCGCGGTCAGGCCAGCCGCGGGGGCGGAAGTTCGTGTCGAAGGCAACGCGCCGCCCTTGCAAGCGAGCCTCGCGCAGAACCTTGAAGAGGCGATCCCGTCCGTCCTCGCCGTAAAGCGAAAGAGTGATGCCGGAAAAATAGATCAGGTCATAGGTGCCGATGGCCTCGACGATGCTGCTGCCTTCGGGCGCCTGGAACAGGGATCGCGCTGCCGCGCTGTCGCGCCAATAGGAGAACCGGCGCTCGCCTTTCGGATCGGTCTGGATGATGTAGAGGCCTGGCAAGCGGCCGGGCAGGCGCAGAACCTGCTGCGTTCCTACACCTTCCGTGCTCCATGCGGCGATCAGCTCATCGCTCCATCCGTCGTCTCCGAGAGCGGTGACGTAGTCGACCTGCGTCCCAAGCCGGGCGAGATAAACGGCTGTATTGAGCGTGTCGCCGCCAAAGCCCCGGGAGAGCCTTCCATCGGTCTCCTCCCGCAGTTCGATCATGCATTCCCCGATGCAGGCGACCCTTGTCATGCGTTCACCGTCACGTTTCGCGTTCCAAACCCGATATAGGGCAAGCTTGTCCTGTTTCTTTCGTCATAACCGCAATGCTGGAATTTTGCGAGGGCAGAGGTGATATCGGTTCGCCTCTTGGCTGCTTGGTCTCCTGCGAGCGAATATTTCAAGCAATCCATGAGGAGATCACAATGGTCACCACTGAAGAAGTTCGAGCGAGACGCTCATCCTGACCGGAGTTGCTTTGGTATGACAGGTTTTTGAGAGGCTGGAGCCTTTCTAAATTTATTATTGGGCGTGATGCAGCATTCATGGCCGGATCGGCGTGAATTGCACGATGTATCCAAGACTATTGTGCGGAAACCCGGCTTTGCCATCTTTAAATCTTCATCAAAAGCGCTATTCAGGTTTTGCTGTCTATGAGTTCACAGTTCATGAGAAGGAGTTTCTGATGGCCAAGACTGCAACCAAGGTTTCGTCGAAGAAGGCTCCGGCCAAGAAGGCTGCGGCGCCCAAGGCTGCAGCGAAGGCATCGGCCAAAGCCGCGAAGGCGCCCGCAAAGGCTGCCACCAAAGCGGCTGCAAGCAAGGCTGCAACGAAGGGTGCCGCTAAGGCTCCTGCGAAGAAGGTGGCGAGCAAGGCCTCCGCAGGTGGTACGGCTTCTGTGCTGACGCTGCGCAACATTGCGGAGAGGCTCTCCGAGATGCATGAGGTTCCTAAGCGCCAGGCGAATGAGATGCTGACTCAAGTGGTCGAGATGATCGCAAAGAGCCTGAAGAAGGGCGAGAAGATCCGCCTGACCGGCCTCGGCATTCTGCAGGTGCGCAAGCGCGCCGCCCGGATGGGCCGCAACCCGCAGACTGGCGAGCCGGTGAAGATCAAGGCCTCGAAGAAGATCGCCTTCAGGGCTGCCAAGGATCTCAAGGAATCGATCTGAGCTTTCCGAAGCTTTTCAACTGTCCCCCAGTGGCGGCCTCGGCATCGGCGAAACTTCTCAACCGTTTCGCCGATTTCTTCTTGAAGGCCGCTGCCGCGGAAAACCGGCTACACCGGCAATCAAACGGTGTCTTCAGACTATGAATGATCCCGTCGCGTCACTTGGCTCAGCACGAGGACGAGCCGCGCCTGACTGAACGGCTTCTGTAGGATTGCGAGCGGATTCGTCGCTTCGGCAGCCTCGCGCGTCGAGGGATCGCCCGAGCCCGTGATGAACATGTGAGGGATTGCACGAGCACGCGTTGCCTGTGCCAGATCGATCCCGTTCATATGTCCTTTCAGCCTGATGTCAAGGATCGCGATGTCGATGACGCTTCGCTCCAGATGTTCCAGCGCCTTTTCGCCCGATGCCGCTATGCCGATCACCTCGTGCCCAGCCTCCTCGACAATGTCGGCGACGTAATCCGCCACAAGCGCCTCGTCATCGACCACAAGAACACGAAGCTTTTCGCTCATAGGGAAACACTCACCCGCCAAGTGGCTCCTGCCGTATTGCGCTCTAGCGATACGTCACCTTCGATCTGGGTGGCAAGGCGCCGGATGATGCTGATGCCGAGATCGAGCTTGGCTGTTTCCGAGCGTTCCCTGGGCTCGCTCCCATCATCGGCGATCGTCAGGACGAGCGTATCCGCTAACTGTTCGAGCCGCATGGAGATCTGCCCTGCGCGGTCATGAGGAAATGCATGATACAATGTGCCTGTGAGAATTTCGTTGGCTATCAAGCCAAATGGAACGGCCAAGTCCACCGGCAAATCAACTATGTTAAGCTCGGTGCTAAGTTCGATGCGCCCTTTGAAAGGCTCCAGCAGGTTTTGGGCCAACTGCTTGAGGAAGTTGTTGAAGCTCACGCGCCGGAAGTCGTCCGAACGGTAGAACTGTTCCTGAAGCGCGCTCAGAGCCTGGATGCGGCGCCCGAGATCGGCGAGCTGCTGGCGGTCGCTTTCACTCCCGAGAGCCTTCTCGGTCATGCGCAGGAGGCTGATCACGAGCTGAAGATTGTTGTGCAGCCTGTGGTACAGCTCTTTAAGGATAAGCTCACGGTTCTCGCCGAGCTCCCGCAACCTGTTGTTGCGTTCGTAAGCGCTGCGGACGGCCATGGCGAGACGGCGAAGCTGCTTGGATCCCTTGACCACATAATCATCAAAGCCGTGCTTGATGGCCCGTACGGCAAGCTCCTCGTTGCCGGTTCCTGTAAACATGACTGTGCAGCACAGGGGATTTGCGGCTTTGACCCGATCGAAGATCTTAATCCCATCTGTCCATCGGAGGTCGAAATCCGTGACGAGTATCTCGGGAGGGCGCTCGATCAGAACTTCCTCAAGGCTCGCTAGGTCGCTTGCTTCGCGAATGACCGCATTCGGGAACTCCTGGGCGACGGCCCGAATTGCCAGCGCACGGGTATCGGGATCATCATCGACGAAGAGAATTCTCATGGGATCACGAAAGCAAGAACGAGAGCGGATCGATATGTGTCAGTTGAACCATAACGAGTAGGGGGAGCTGTTGATCCTTTCCAAAGTCACCTCTCCCGTCCGCTGGGGCGATGCCGCAGGGCCCAAGCAGCATGGAATGGGTTCGAAGGGGCCCCGATCCGGATCGGCTGCCGTGACGGCTGCATTCGTCTTGGCCGGGGTGCTCATGGTGGCAAGCGCAATTGCCTTGAACCTGATCCTGTCGAGCCTAGGGCAGAATCGGGTCTTTGTGCTTCAGACGAGCACGATGCTGCGGGACATGTCCGAGCTGCATGTAGACATACGAGCGGCCGAAACGGGTCAGCGCGGCTATATCCTGACCGGAGAGCGGCGCTACTTGGAGCCCTACAATCAGGCGGTCGGCAGGGTCTGGATAAACTTTCAGGCTCTTGAGCAAGCAGTCAGGGATCCGGAGCAGAGAGGCCGCTTGCAACGTCTGCGCACTCTTGTCGAGGCCAAGCTCGATGAGCTCTCTCAAACGGTCTCTCTGCGCCAGCAGGGGTTCGATGCCGCCCTGGCCGTCGTTCGCACGGATGTGGGGCAGAAGCTGATGGAGGATATCGATACGGCCATCACGGACCTGGAAGCCGCCCAGCAAAACCTTCTGGCCCTGCGAACGCGAAATCTCGAGAGCCAAGCCGCCTGGGCGACCGGGACCGCAATCATTTCAGGCATGTCGGCGCTCGCCAGTACGATCCTTGGCATGCTCTGGCTGACCCGCCAGCGCGCCAATGCCAAGCTCCTCATGGCCGAGCGGCAATTCCGACAGGATCTGGAACGGCAGGTGGAGCAGCGAACGGCGGAGCTAACTCAGGTCAACCGGGAACTCGACGCTTTCGCCTATACGATCTCCCATGATCTCCGCGCGCCCTTGCGGGCCGTGAACGGCTATGCCGATGCCCTCGTGGAGGATTATGGCCCCTCCCTGCCAGAGGAGGGGCGTGGCTTCACACGGCGAATCATTGCGGCGACGGAGAGGATGGAGAACCTGATCCAGGATATTCTCAGCTATAGCCGCCTGTCCCGTGAGGAGGTGAGCCTGCTTCCCGTGGCGCTTGAACAGATCGTCAATAGGGTTCTTGCTCAGAGCGAGCGGCTGGTGGCCGACACGGGGGCCAGGGTCGAGATCGAGCGCCCGCTGCCCAGCGTCAAAGCGCATGCTCCGACGCTTTTGCAGGCAATCGAGAACCTGATCTCGAACGCCATCAAGTTCGTGGCTCCCGGTGATACGCCCCGGATTCGCGTCTGGGCGGAGAAACAGAAGGATTGCGTGCGGCTCTGGTTCGAGGACAATGGAATCGGCATCGACCCTGCTCATCAGGAGCGCGTGTTCCAGCCGTTTCAGCGCCTGCACGGCGTCGAGGCTTATCCCGGAACGGGAATCGGTCTGGCCATCGTCCGGAGAAGCCTTGAACGTATGGGCGGCCAGTGCGGCGTCATATCGAAACCTGGGGCGGGGAGCCGCTTCTGGATCGAGCTCCCGTCGGCGGAGGATCGGACAAGATGAGCCTGGATGATGGAGTTGTGCTGATTGTCGAGGATGATGCCGACGATCGCGATCTGCTGGCGCGAGCCTTCAAGAGAGCCGGCATCGACGTGCCCCTCTGGTTCGCCAAGGATGGCGACGAGGCCGTAGCCTATCTGGAGGGGGTCGCCTTTGACATGTCCCAGGCGACCCCTTTCATCGTCCTCCTGGACCTCAAGCTTCCCCGCCGCTCGGGCTTCGAGGTGCTTGAGTGGATTAAGCGGAACGCAAGGTTGCGGCGGATCCCGGTGATCATCCTGACCTCGTCGCGTGAAAACGTCGATCTGGAGCGGGCCTATGACCTTGGAGCCAACTCCTATCTGGTGAAGCCGGCACGGCCGGAGGCGCTGCGCCAGATGGTTGAGCACATCAATGCGTACTGGCTCGGCTTGAACGAGATGGCCATGCCGGGTCGCAGCCTGTCCTAGAACTCCGATCCGCTGGCTCTCAGGACCTTGGACCCTAGAACAGGAGGTGTGCAGGACGATCATTCTAATCCAAGGCAGCGTTCCGGGATCGTATCGATCATCCTCGGCCGGCTTGCCATTGCGTCTCTGTTGGGATTGGCCGTTTGCGGCGCCTTGGTTTGGGGTGGCGTGATCGCGGTCCCCAATCACCTCAACCCCTTTGCCCCCTTGCGTGTTGCGGATGACGTCAACTGGCTCACACGCCTCAAGCTCGCCCGCCTCGAGGAGGATGGCCTACAATGCCGCGCGGTGCTGTCGGCCTCCGATGTCTCCCATCAGCCTGTCTCGGATCGGCTGCTGGAACAGGGCTGCGGGTTATCGAATGCTGTGGAAGTGAGCCGGTCCGGTGTGGGATTGAGCCGCAGCTTCACGGCAACCTGTTCGCTCGCAGTGGCCTGGGCTCTGTTCGAGACGCATGTTCTGCTGCCGGCCGCACGCCAACATCTCGGTCAGGATGTGGTGCGTGTTACGCATTTTGGAACGTATGCCTGCCGCAATATCAATCACCGCGCAGGAGGGCGGCGAAGCGAGCATGCAACGGCCAATGCCATCGATATTGCAGGCTTCGCTCTTGCCGACGGTCAGCAGATTACGGTCAAAGGCGACTGGGCAGGCGGCGATCCGCGCCGCTCGGCGTTTCTCCGCGCTTTGCGGGATGGAGCCTGCCGCTTCTTCGACGTGGTGCTCAGCCCCGATTACAACGAGGCCCACCACGACCATTTTCACTTCGACATGGGCTCCTATCGCGCATGCCGGTAAGGGCTATGCCTTCGCGAGCCCTCAGGCGGGTAGCGATCAGTTGACCGCGTAGCTCGGAGTATCGCCCATCTGAGCGGCCTTGGCTGCCAGCAGCAGGGCCTCGCCGAGTTCGCGAGCATGCTCGGGCGTCATCGCAACCGGCATCTGGCGCCGGATCCCACGCTCGTATTCCTCGGTGGTCGTTGCGAGTTCGATCACCATCATCGCATCGCGGCCGTCGAGCGTGCCGACGGAGAAGCTGGTGAGAGCGCCGATCAGGTCCATATCCGGTTTCATTGTTTTGCCCCTTGCGTAACGTAAGAAAACCTTACCCGAACCTCCCGGCCCTTGTCTGCTCTGCGTATAGAGAGTGGATTTTGTTACGTGGCTGTTGAGGTGGGATATCCCTTCGGATACGAGCCTGTCCATGGCTTAATTCCCCTCCATTCAGGGAGGTTTCTCAAGGTTCAGCTTGCACTTCCTTCCCTCGCGCCAAGCTGCATCCGCATATTTTTATTTGAAGGTGCTGGGCATCGAATGTGTGCCCGATTCGCCTGCTGGCAGGTCTGTGCTGACGTTGCGGCATGCTGAGGCGCAGTTTTCGGCAGCAAGCCCATAGATCCTGCAAACAACCTTGACGTCATGCTTGGAGCCGTGCCACGGCGGAGCATGGCTTGTTCTTTCAGGCCAGGCTATTCCAGCTGATTAAAGGGGGCACAATGACCAAGAACGATCTGGTTGAGCAGCTTGCTCAAGAATATGAGCTGACGAAAACTTTCGCGCGCGACATCGTCGACAACATCTTCGACAAGATGACGGATGCGGTTCGCAAGGGCGAGGAGGTGTCCATCTTCGGATTCGGGAAATTCAAGCTTGCCGAGCGCAAGGCGCGCAAAGGCCGCAATCCCCAGACCGGCGAGACCATCAAGATTGCAGCCTCCAAGAACGTCAAGTTCGAGCAGGCCAAGGCTCTCAAAGACGTGGTGAACGCGAAGCGCCGCGGCAAGAAGTAAAGCCTGCGCTTAACCATCGGGAACGGATGCTGGGGGCCGGTCCGCGCCCAGCATCCGAGGAGTTGCGTCTACTTCATCAGCCCCGCGGCCTTCAGGGCTTTCGTGATCACCCCGTTGACGTCGAAGGCCGGCCGTGCAGCCTTTTCACGCCGCTCATGGGGACGCCGTGCCGCCGGTTGATGACCCGCCGCCTTCGGTGCGGTTGCGTGCACAGGCGCTGCAGCTTCCGCCTCTTTCCGAACCGGCTTGGCAGCGGCTCGGCTGCGAACAGCACCGACCGATTTCTCGGTGAGGCCCCAGAATCTTGCGATCCGGTAGCTCGACGAGATGCCCACATCGAGAAGGAAGGGGCCGGCGGCTCCATAGCTGTTTTCATCATCGCCCACGGCCAGGGGCGTGCCGTGCGCCATCCCGGTGATGACGAACTCCTCGATGACCTCTTCGCCTGCGGCATTCGTCCAGACCCGATGCGGATAGCCGTCCACCGTGTCGCTGCGGCTCGGATTCGCCCGCAGGCCGTGCACGTTCGTCCATTGCTTGATGATCTCGCCCGCATTCATGGGTTTGACCGTCGCATCGGCGCTGCCGTGCCATACGGACACCTTTGGCCATGGCCCCTTATGGGAGGAGGCGCTTCGAACGAGGTCGCCCCATTCCTTCGCAGACCGGTCCTTGCCCTGGAACATGGCTTCGAACGCTTCCGCGACACTGGTCGCAGAATGGTAGGGCAGCCCTGCGATGATCGCGCCGCCAGAGAACACCTCAGGGTAAGCAGCGAGCATGGTGGAAGTCATCGCTCCGCCGGCCGAAAGACCGGTCACGAAAACGCGGCTGCGGTCTACGCCATGGTCCTGAACGGCGCGCTCGACCATCTGCCGGATCGAGTAAGCCTCTCCGCGGTCACGCTCGATGTCCCCAAGCTGGAACCAGTTGAAGCAGCGCTTCGGGTTGTTGGCATCCTGCTGTTCGGCATAAAGCACGACGAAGCCGTAGCGATCCGCAAGTTCGGACCAGCCTGAACCGTGATCATAGCCGGCAGCCGTCTGGGTGCACCCGTGCAGGACCACCACGAGAGCAGGTGATGGGGCAAGGATCTCCGGCACATAGGTCAGCATCCGGAGGTTGCCGGGGTTGGGGCCGAAGCTCGAAACCTCGGTCAGGCGGCTCGGCCCGGCTGGATGGCCGTCGAACGAGGCCTTTGCGGTCTCGGCCGCCTTCATCAAGCCTTCCCACTGGGTGCGGGAGCGGGCCAGCTGATGAATCATTTTTCCTAAGCGCTGCATAATAACCGGGCCCTTCAGGGTAAGGAGTTGTCCTTATGGTAACGCCTGATATGGGGCCTTTATTGCGATGCACAATACAATTGGTGCGATGCAATAAAATATGATCGATAGATCCGGGTCGTTTGTCGGGAAGGCCGCTCTTCAGGATCCGCTGCGGACCAATAGGTCAAGCTGGGCCCTTCCAACGTTGGATGTGAGCCGCAGGAGCTAATCGTCCTGGACGATATAGAGGGCGAGGCATTTTACTGCCCCGCCCCGATCACAGCCCGTTAAGAGCGCTTTTCCGCAAAACGCTTCTTGTCCTTAGGACCCTTAGGGCTCTTGAAATCCTTGGGACCTTTGGCGTCTTTGGGACCCTTTCGATCCTTGAACTCCTTGCGCGGGGGCGGCGGGCCCCTGTCCTTGGCGCCTTTCTTGGCAGGGCCGTCCCACGATTTTCCCGGTCCGGCCTCGGCCGGCTCGATCCGGATGTCCTCATCATTGGTCTTACGCACGGCCGAAGCGAATTTCGGGGCGTGAGACTTCACGATCTCGAATTTGGTCTCGCGGTCGAAGATCTTGATCGAGCCGATCTCCTTCTTCGTCACATGGCCCAGGCGGCAGATGATGGGCAGGAGCCAGCGGGGGTCGGCGTTGTTGCGGCGTCCGACGCTCATGCGGAACCACACCATGTCCTCCGACGAGCGCTCGAACCCGCCTTCAGCCGAATCCTGGCCGCGCTCCCTTGGACCGCGGGTGCGGTCCTCGGTCCGTTCGCGCTTGTCCTTGCGCTGGCGAGGCTCGCGGTCGGAGCCTGCATCGACGATCTCCTCGGGAGCAGGCAGCCGCGAACGGTTGAAGCGCACCAGGGCGTTGGCGATTTCCTC
>JALYFY010000018.1 GCA_030777385.1 Pseudomonadota bacterium
GCACGGAACGGCCCGAACCCGTTGCCGTGCCGTCCGCATTGAGGGTGAAGGCAAAGGCCGGGCGGCGGAACCTCTCCTTGGTGCGGGCCGAAATCAGGCCGACCACGCCTGGGTGCCACTCGGCCGAGGCGGTGACGAGAACGGGCTGATCCGGCATTCGCTCGAGAGTCATCATTGCCTGGGCCTCGGCTTCGGCAACGGCAACCACCTCGATGGCCTGACGCTCCCGATTGAGATGGTCGAGTTCCGTTGCCAACCGTCCTGCCTGAACGGGATCGTCGGTCAGGAGAAGCCTTGAGCCCAGGGCCGCATCGCCGATGCGGCCGCCCGCGTTGATGCGAGGTCCGACAAGATAGCCCAGGTGCCAGCACTCAGGTGCGCCCGCCAGGCCCGCCGTGTCGAGAAGCGCTGCAAGCCCGACCCTGCGGCGGCTGCGCATGATAGCGAGGCCCTGGCGCACGAAAGCCCGGTTGAGGCCGACCAGCGGCACCACGTCGGCAACGGTCGCCAGAGCCACCAGATCGAGGCTTCCCATCAGGTCCGGTTCGGACCGGCCCTGGAAGAAGCCGCGCGACCTCAAGGTCCGGTTGAGGGCGACAAGAAACAGGAACACCACGCCGGCAGCACAAAGATGGCCGAGGCCCGACAGGTCGTCCTGCCGGTTCGGGTTCACGATGGCCAGCGCCTCCGGCAACTGCTCCGGGGCCTGGTGGTGGTCGAGGCCGACGGGATCGAGGCCGAGGCGCTTGGCTTCCGCCAGGGGCTCGATGCTCGCGGTCCCGCAATCCACGGTCACCAGAATGTCCGCGCCCCCCTCCTTCAACCCGCGGATCGCATCCACGTTGGGCCCATAGCCTTCCGTGATGCGGTCGGGGATGTGGATGGCATAGTCCACCCCGCAGGCCCGGAGATACTCGGCAAGGAGTGCGGCGCTGCAAGCTCCGTCCACATCGTAATCGCCGAAGATCGCAACCTTTTCGGAGCGCATCACCGCATCCGCGAGCCGCGCCGCCGCAGCCTCCACGTCGGTGAGCACATTCGGATCCGGCATGAGATCGCGAAGACGCGGATTCAGGAAACCTTCCGTCTCGTGAATTCCCACGCCCCTCCCCGCCAGCACCCGGGACAGAACGTCGGGAAGCCCGTGGGTCTGCGCGATGGCAAGCGCGATCGTGCTCTGGGAGGCGTCGCAGCGCTCGACCCAGGTTCGCCCGAGGGCGGAATTGGTGATGCCCAGGAAAGGCCGGGGCAGGAGAAGAGGAGATGATTCGGTCACGGCCGGAGTATTAACCACGAATTATGGTCAAAACACCCTGCGACCGGGACGTCCGTCCACCGGATTATCGGTCCAGATTGGAGGGATGCGGAGGGGACGAGAATCCATGACGTCAGGGAGTCGGTGGATCCCCTTCCCGGCCTGTGGCCGCCGGGGATGACAGCGTGGCTCTCATCTCAGTGCCATTCCCGGCCGGAGCGTCAGCGGAGGGGAAGGGAATCCACGATCAAGCGCACCACTATGGATCCCCTTCCCTCGCCGGGGATGACAAGGGAGCGCCAACCCCATTGTCATTCCGTCCGGCGGCGGCCGGTGACAGCACAGGCATCAGCCAAGCATATGGCGATATTGAATGAAGCCGCTCCGAACGGCGACCTTGTCGTAAAGCACCTGCGCGGCCGTATTGGTTTCGTGCGTCAGCCAGTAAACCCGGCTTGCCCCGTCGGCCTTTGCCCGCTCGTAGACCGCCTCGATCAAGGCCCGTCCCACGCCGCGGCCGCGAGCCTCCTCCGTGGTGAACAGGTCCTGCAGGTAGCAATAGTCGCCCGTGGTCCAGGTGGAGCGGTGATAGAGGTAGTGAACGATGCCGACAATCCTGCCGTCGAGCACGGCCGCAAGCCCGTGCATGGGCTCTGCGGGATCGTTGAGCCGGCGCCAGGTCGTATCGGTCACCTCTGCGGGCAGGGAGGATTTGTAGAACGTGAGATAGCCCTGCCACAGGGGCTCCCAGGCGTCGCGGTCGGCTGCAGTGAAGGGGCGTATTTCGAGCATCGATTTATCCGATCCGGCACAACTCTGTCCTTAGCCTGAGAGGCTGGCCCAACATTCCGCTTACCCCCTGAGCCCTCATCCTGAGGAGGCCGTCAGGCCGTCTCGAAGGGTCAGGTCAGAGACTTATGAACCAGCGTCACGATGAGACCCGCAGAGATCAAAACATAAAATGGCCGGGACGAGCCCGGCCATTAAATTATTCACTGCGCAGATATCTAGTCCAGGTGGAACTTCGACAGCTCGCGGTGCTCGCCGTAGATGCGGCGCACGGTGCCTGTGGCGGAACGGTAGACCACCGTCTCCGTGGTGATCACGTCCTTGCCGAAGTGCACGCCTCTGGTGAGCGCGCTGTCCGTCACGCCTGTGGCGGCCACGATCACGTCGCCGCGGGCCAGATCCGTCATGTCGTATTTCCGGTTCGGATCGGTCACGCCCATCTGGAGCGCGCGGGATCGCTTCTCTTCCGTGTCCAGGATCAGGCGGGCCTGCATCTGGCCGCCGATGCAGCGCAGGGCGCCGGCCGCGAGCACGCCTTCAGGGGCGGCGCCGATGCCGAGATAGATGTCGATGCCGGTATCCGCAGGCTTGGTCGTGAAGATCACGCCGGCCACGTCGCCGTCGGAGATCAGGCGCACGCCCGCACCGGTCTTGCGGATGGCCGCGATCAGGTCCGCATGCCGGGGACGGTCGAGCACCAGGGCCGTGATCTCGTTCACCCTCACGCCCTTCGCCTTGGCGAGGTTGTTCAGGTTCTCCTCCGGGCTGGCGTCGAGGTCCACGGTGCCGGTCGGATAGCCCGGGCCGATGGCGATCTTGTGCATGTAGACGTCGGGAGCGGCCAGCAGGGTTCCGGCCTCGGCCATGGCCATGACGGCGATGGAGCCCGGCATGTCCTTGGCGCAGAGCGTCGTGCCCTCGAGCGGATCGACGGCGAT
>JALYFY010000019.1 GCA_030777385.1 Pseudomonadota bacterium
CCTTCGGCACCTTTCTCATGAAGCAGTTCTTCGAAGGTGTACCGGACGATTTTATCGAAGCCGCACGGATCGACGGCCTGAACGAGTTCACCATCTGGTGGAAGATCGCCCTGCCGCTCGTCACCCCCGCCCTGTCGGCGCTGGCGATCTTCACCTTCCTGGGCAACTGGACTGCCTTCTTCTGGCCGCTCATCGTGACCACCAGCGCCGATCTCTACACGCTGCCCGTCGGGCTCTCCAGCTTCGCGGTCGAGCAATCCGTTCAATGGGAGAAGATCATGACGGGCGCGAGCATCGCCACGCTGCCCACGCTCACCATCTTCCTGTTCCTTCAACGCTACATCGTCCGAGGCGTGATGCTGGCCGGACTCAAAGGGTAAGCCGATGACCGCAGGCACCTTCCAGGATACCTCCGCCTTTCCCGATCCGGTCTACAAGGAAACCGTGCTGCGCCCCCTGTTCGATGGAGCCAAGGCTCATCACGTGGAGGGCTTCCGCCTCATCGACCGGGCGCACCTCGTCATGCTCCATGAGACCGGGATCCTCACCATCGAGCAGGCCCGGCCGATCGCCCAGGCCCTGGAAGCCATCGACCGGGAAGTCGACGTCGATGCGCTCACCTATACGGGCGAGGTGGAAGACTTCTTCTTCCTGATCGAGAAGCAGCTTCGTACGCGGCTCGGACCGGATCTTGCAGGCCGCCTTCACACGGCGCGCTCCCGCAACGACATCGACCACACCCTGTTCAAGATCGGCCTCAAAGCTCGGATCGATCCCTTGCTGGAGCGGCTGGTGCATCTGGCCGAAACCCTCGCCTCCGTTGCGGAGCGGGAAAGCCGGACGCTCATCGTTGCCTACACCCACGGCCAGCCGGCGCAGCCGACCGTGTTCGGCCATTACCTGTCCGCCGTGCTCGAAACCCTGCTGCGCGACATCGCCCGCCTGGAAGCAGCGCGCGATATCGTCGACCGAAGCCCCATGGGGGCGGCGGCCATCACCACGAGCGGCTTTCCCATCGACCGGGACCTGATGGCTCACCTGCTCGGCTTCAGCCGGCCGCTGCAGAACTCCTACGGGTGCATCGCATCCATCGACTACATCACGTCCACCTACGCCGCCATCGAGCTGATCTTCCTGCATCTCGGCCGCTTCATCCAGGATCTGCAGTTCTGGACGAGCTTCGAGGTCGGTCAGATCTACGTTCCCAACGCTTTCGTGCAGATCAGCTCGATCATGCCGCAAAAGCGCAATCCTGTGCCGATCGAACATATGCGGCACCTGTCGTCCCAGACGGTGGGGCGGGCCCAGGCGATGCTGACGATCATGCACAACACCCCCTTCACCGACATGAACGACAGCGAGGGCGAGAGCCAGGGCTTCGGTTATGGCGCGTTCGAGAGCGGCGCACGGGTGCTCGACCTGCTCGCAGCCCTCGTTCCGGCCCTGCGGATCGATCCCGACAGGGTGCGCCAGAACATCCGCCGCAGCTGCATCACGGTGACGGAACTGGCCGACAGTCTCGTGCGCCTGGAAGGCCTGTCCTTCCGCGAGGCTCATGAGATCGCGGCAGACGTTGCCCGCGCTGTGGTCGGGATCGGCGGAGACATCGCGGTCGATGGCTACGAGGCCTTTCAGGAGGCTTTCAGGCGCTGTGCAGGACGCGCGACAAGCGTGGATCAGGCGCAGTTTGCCAAGATCGTCTCGCCGGAGAATTTCGTCGCGGTCCGCGACCGGTTCGGGGGCCCCGCCCCGAAAGCTCTCGCCCAGGCCATTGCCGGATACAACGAGGAAATCTCGGGCATCCGGAGCCGAATGGAGGAGGCAAAGCATCGGGCGGCAGCATCCGCCACGGATCTTCAATCCCGCTTCACCGCACTTCTAGGAGCTCGCTGATGGCGACCATTGAAATCAGCCGCCTCGTCAAGAGATACGGGAGCACTGCGGTGGTCCACGGGATCGATCTCGCGATCCATGACGGCGAGTTCGTCGTGCTCGTCGGTCCCTCGGGATGCGGCAAGTCCACGACGCTGCGTATGATCGCGGGCCTTGAGGAGATCAGCGAAGGGCAGGTCCGCATCGACGGCCGTGTGGTCAACGATCTTCAGCCCAGGGAACGGAACATCGCCA
>JALYFY010000020.1 GCA_030777385.1 Pseudomonadota bacterium
CACTGGTCGCTGCTATCGGTAAGCAGCCGCTCAGCGGCATCGTGCTGGACGCAAGCTACTACCCCTCCGACATCCGGATCCCGGGCATCGAGAACACCGACGAGGCCTACGACGCGCTGAACTCCGCGCTCGCGGTGAACTTCAACACGATCCACGCCGTGCGGAAGGGCAAGGCGGTCCGCTCCGCTGAGGAGCAGACCCCGATCACGCCGGTCGCTATCAGCCAGTTTCTTGCGCGGGGTACTCAGGGCCGTGGCCGGATCAGCCTGACCCAGGACGCTACGGTGGGCCTGCAATATGCCGGCGAGCTGATCGCCGCATTCATCGAGCGGGCCGGCGGCAGCGTCAAAGGCAAGATCTCGACTGGAGTCGTGCCTGAGGGTCTGGAGCCGATCTACGTTCACCGCCAATCACGCCCCCTTTCGGAGATCCTTGCCGGGTTGCTCCTAAGCTCGAACAACTACATCGCCAACCAGGTTTTCCTGGAGATCGGGGGGCATCGCTTGGGCGGGCCTGTCAGCCTCAAAAAGTCGCTCCAGGTTGCGAACGAGATGCTCGTCAGGCACGGCCTTGCCGAGTCCATTCGACTTGAGGAAGGCTCAGGCATCAGCCGCGGCAACCGCTTCACGCCCCGCGGCCTTGCCTGGCTGCTGCGCCTCTTTGAGCCCCATGCTGCCCTGCTCCGGAGCGGCGACGGCGCCCAGTTCAAGACCGGCACCTTTTCCGGCGTCAGCACCCTGGCCGGCTATGCCGACACTTTGAGGCATGGGCGTGTACGCTTCGTGATCGCGCTGACAAGCAAAGACGGCGCGATGCGCTTCCGGCTACTCAAGACCATTCAGTCCGAGTTGTAGCCGCAGGCGCTCCCAAAAGAGTGAAAGTCGTTTTACGGACA
This sequence comes from Pseudomonadota bacterium, assembly GCA_030777385.1. GTDB lineage: Bacteria > Pseudomonadota > Alphaproteobacteria > Rhizobiales > Beijerinckiaceae > Microvirga. The sequence goes on from JALYFY010000020.1 coordinate 896, forward strand.
GGAACGTCTGGCATTCCTGTCCGAAGCAGACATTCGGTCTACTTCGCAAATGTGCCAAATTCTGACGTTCATCGCGTGAGCGCATCCAGCGGCGGCGCAATAACTCTTTTTAGCAAGCGCAAGCCGGCGCGCTTGACCTCCCCTGCCATTGTCCCGTGCCCCAGCGGGTGATTTCCTGATTGAGCCGCCTTGAAACGGCGGCGTCGGGAGGAAAAACATGAAACGCCGTCAGTTTCTTTCGGTCGCTGCAACCGGTCTTGCCGCAGGGGCTCTAGCCAAGCCCGCTATCGCGCAGTCGATGCCTGATGTTCGCTGGCGACTGTCATCGACCTTTCCCAAGTCCCTGGACACCCTCTATGGTGCCAGTGAAAGCCTCGCCCGGTACGTGTCGGAAGCCACTGACGGCAAGTTCCAGATCCAGCCCTTCGCGGCTGGGGAGATCGTCGGCACTTTCCAGGCGTTCGATGCTGTCAGCAATGGCACGGTCGAGATGATTCATGGCCCAGGCTACTACTTCCTGGGCAAAGATCCGGCCTTTGCGGTCTTTTCCGACATACCCTTTGCCCTCAACGCGCGCCAGAAGAACGCATGGCTCTATCAGGCGGGCGGCAATGACCTCGTGAACCAGTTCCTGGCCAAGTACAACGTACATGCCATCCCGGGTGGCAACACCGGCACGCAGATGGGCGGCTGGTTCCGCAAGGAGATCAAGACCGTTCAGGATCTCCAAGGCCTAAAGTTTCGGATTGCAGGGATTGCCGGCCAAGTGATGGCCAAGCTCGGAGCGGTGCCACAGCAGATCGCAGGAGGTGAGATCTACCCGGCACTGGAGCGCGGCACCATCGATGCCGCTGAGTGGGTTGGCCCCTATGATGACGAGAAGCTCGGCTTCGCCAAGGTTGCGCCGTTCTACTACTATCCTGGCTTCTGGGAAGGTGGGCCGGCACTCCATTTCTACTTCACCAAAGCTAAATGGGAGGAGCTGCCCAAGCACTACAAGGCGGTGGTGGAAGACGCCGCTGCCCGCGCCAGCATGGAACTGCTCGCTAAATACGACGCCCGCAATCCCGCGGCGCTGCGGCGCTTGATCGGTGCCGGGGCGCAACTGCGCCCCTTCTCGCTGGAGATCCTGGAGGCGGCCTACAAAGCAGCCAATGAGATCTATGACGAGATCTCGGCCAAGAACGCTGAGTTCAAGAAGATGTATGACAGCCTGCGTGAGTTCCGCAACGAGGAGTACCTCTGGTTCCAGGTAGCCGAGTATGGCTTTGACACCTTCATGATCCGCACCCGCCCTCGTGGATAATGAGGGAGACGCGCACCCCTGCTCGATCGCTTGCAGCAGGCCTTGTCCGTTCCGGGCAGAGCCTGCTGCAGAGATGTCGGGACATTCTAGGTGGTAAGGGAGAATATCGCCGCAGGCCGCTCATGGAACGGCGCTGGCCTATCTAGCGAAGTGGGCTGCTCGCGACGGATCCGATGGGAATGGCCTCATAGATTGCCACTCCTTCGTCGAAGCGCAGGGCCGAGCAGGCGCTCCGGGCCTCGTCGAAGAGCCGGATGATCTCGCTGAGCTGA
>JALYFY010000021.1 GCA_030777385.1 Pseudomonadota bacterium
GGCGAACACGGGGCATTATCTGCGCAGCGAGCTGATCTATGCCCTCAACGGATCGGGCTCGGCGACGCCCAAGCGTTATCGGCTGAACCTGGCCCTGCGCCAGAGCCAGTCGAGCCCGGTCGTCAATTCGCAGATTGGAACGGCAAGCTCCATCATCCTTGGCGGAACGCTCACCTACACGCTGACCAGCCTCGACGGCAGCACGGTGATTACGCAGGGCACCGCAACCTCCACGACGAGCTTTGACCGCTTCCCGCAGCGCTTTGCCAATATCCGGGCCAACCGCGATGCGGAAATCAGGCTGGCCAAGACCTTGGCCGAGCAGGTAAGGACCCGGCTGTCGGCGACGCTCGCGACCCGCAGCTGAACCGATGGTTGCCGTCAAAGCAGGTGACGTGGAAGGGGCGCTGCGACGCCCCGATCCGCGCATCGGCGTCTTCCTCTTCTACGGACCCGATATGGGTCTCATCAACGAGCGCGCCCGCACCGTTGCCGAACGCTCCGTGGACGATGCGTCCGATCCCTTCCAGCTCATCCGCATCGATGGCGACGACATCGCGTCCGATCCCGGCCGCCTTGCGGACGAAGCCGGAACCATGGGCCTGTTCGGTGGCAAGCGCGCCATCTGGGTGAAATCCACCTCGCGCAACATCGCCCCTGCCGTGGACGCCGTGCTCAAATCCGAGATGCAGGATACGGTGATCGTGATCGAAGGCGGCGACCTGCAGAAGTCGTCCCCGTTGAGAACCCTCTGCGAGCGGTCGCAGAAGGCGCTTGCCCTGCCCTGCTATGCGGATACAGGCCGCGACCTCGGCGCCGTTGTGGACGAGACCCTGAAAAGCAACGGATTTTCGATCCAGCGGGACGCCAGGACGGCCTTGATCGCAAGCCTTGGCGGAGACCGCCTCGCCACCCGCGGCGAACTCTCCAAACTGATGCTTTATGCACACGGGCAGCAGGAGATCACCTTGGCCGACGTGGACGCCATCATGAGCGACGTGTCGAGCCTTGCCATGGATGCGGTGGTCGACGCGGCCTTCGCGGGCGAAGGCACCGGCTTGGAGACCGGCTCGAGGCGTCTGGCGGCGGAAGGCGTGAATGCGGCGGTGCTGCTGGGGGCAGCGCTTCGTCATGCGCTGATGCTGCTGACGGCTCGCCTTTCGGTTGAGGAAGGCCGCCCGATTCCAGCCGTCATGGAAACCATGCGCAGCCTGCACTTCCGGCGAAAGTCTCTGGTGGAACGCCATCTCCAGCGCTGGACGAGCGGCAGCCTCAAGGACGCTGTCGCGCTCCTGCAAACAAGCCTTCTCCAGACGCGCCGGATGGCCAGCCTCGACGACACGATTGCGGCCAAGACCCTGCTCGACATTGCGCGGGCGGCCCGGCGGTAAGCTGCAAGAGCTTCTTACAAGGAAATACCGACTTCATCCCGAGGAGCCGCTGAAAGCGGCATCTCGAAGGAGGACTCAGTGCTGTCTTGAACCTCCTTCGAGGCTAGCTCACAGAGGAATGAAGCGATTTCTTGCTTGCTGTTTGCAGGGAGGTGGGGTGCTGGCGCCTCACGCGGAAAGGCTATCGCCCACAGCCTACCCTGGGCCTTCCCGCAAGGGAGAGGGAAGACACCCTTGCGTCTTGTCACAGCACCATGAGCTATCGATGAGCCAGACTCTCAGGATGGGGCTGTGCGGGTGAGAGGTAAAGACGCGGATCCTCGGAACACGTCCGGGAATGACAACCGACGATTACGGATTCAACCGCCGGCACAGGCCGTCGAGCTGTTCCAGGGTCTTGTACTTGATGCGCAACTCGCCGCCCTTTCCCTTGTGGTCGATGCTGACGGTAAGACCGAGCACATCCTGCAGCGCCTTTTCCAACGCCCGCGTGTCGGGATCCTTCTCTGTCTTGGCGGGCTTGCCCGGTTTTGCTTCCGTCCTTGTGGATTGCGCATCACCCTGGGCGATCTCTTCAACCTGGCGCACGCTCATGCCCTCGTCGAGGATGCGCTTGGCCACCTGGACCGGGTCCTTCACGGAGAGCAGGGCACGGCCATGGCCTGCGGTGAGCTTGCGCTCCATCAGGAGCTTGCGGACCCCGGCAGGCAGATCGGCGAGGCGCAGCATGTTGGCGATGTGGCTGCGGCTCTTGCCGATGATCTTCGAGAGGTTCTCCTGCGTGTAGGAAAACTCCGCCATCAGCCGGGAATAGCCTTCCGACTCCTCGATGGGGTTGAGGTCCGCGCGCTGGACGTTCTCCAGAATAGCGTATTCGAGCGAGGTCTTGTCGTCGATATGAACGATGATCACCGGCACCTTGTGCAGGCCGGCCTTCTGGGCTGCGCGCCAGCGACGCTCTCCGGCGACGATCTCGTATTCGCTCATGTTCGGGATGGGCCGAACCACGATGGGCTGGATGATGCCCCGGTCCTTGATCGACTGAGTCAGTTCCTGCAGGTCTGCATCGTCGAAGACCTTTCGCGGGTTGCGCGGGTTCGGGCGCAGGTACTCCACCGGCACCGAGCGCGGCGTGAAGCTCTTGCGCTCCAGGGTGCCGATCTCGTCTCCCACCTCGCCGATCAGGGCGGCCAATCCACGGCCCAGGCGCGACTTACCTTCTTCTGCCATAGTGTCTCTCAAAGGGTTTAGGCGGCACGCAGGGCGCGTTCGCGCTGGATGATTTCGGATGCAAGGCGAAGATAGGCCTGGGAGCCGGCGCATTTCAGGTCGTAGAGCAAAACCGGCTTGCCGTGGGACGGCGCCTCCGACACGCGAACGTTGCGCGGGATCATGGTCTCGTAAACCTTGGCTCCCATGAACTGGCGTACATCGGCCACCACCTGCCCCGACAGGTTGTTGCGAGGGTCGAACATGGTCAGCACAACGCCGTGGATGGAGAGATCCGGATTGAGAGCTGAGCGCACTTGCTCGACTGTCTTCAGCAGCTGGCTGAGACCTTCCAGAGCAAAAAATTCGCATTGGAGGGGGACGAGAACCGCATCAGCAGCTGTCAAGGCGTTGATGGTCAGAAGATTCAAGGATGGCGGACAATCGATCAAAATATAGGTAAAGGGTTCGCTTACTTCTTCCTCAGACAGACCCTGGATCGCACTTCTGAGACGATGCACCCGGTCTCGCTCATTGGCGATCTCCAACTCGACGCCGAGCAGGTCGAGCGTAGACGGCGCAACCGACAGTCCGGGCACAACCGTCTCGGTGATGCTCTCAGCCAGCGACGCTTCCCCGCTCAGCACATGATAGGTCGAGATCTGTCGGCTCTTGCGATCGATGCCCAAGCCCGTTGAGGCATTGCCCTGCGGATCAAGATCGATGATCAGCACCCGCTCGCCGATGGCCGCGAGCGCGGTGCCAAGATTGATGGCCGTCGTCGTCTTCCCAACGCCACCCTTCTGGTTGGCGAGCACGAGAACGCGCGGCTTGAGCCCCCGCGCTCCTGTCTCAGGTCCGTTGCGGTCGGTCATCATGAATGGCTCTCGATGGAAGTTATGCGAAGGATCCTGGCCTCGGAATCGGTGAGAGAGGGCAGAACATCCGGCTCGAATGTCCACCTTTTCCGGGCCTCGGTCAATTCAATCTCGGCGTCCCGCCCCTTGGGAAACAGGCCGATTGTACCCGCTTTCAACAGAGGCTCGGTCCATTCCAGGAGCAAGCTGAGCGAGGCGAGAGCCCGAGCCGACACCACATCGGCCTTGCCGATAAACCCGGGAACAACGCTTTCGAGCCGCGCCTCATGCACGGTTGCTCCAGCACCGGTCAGCCGCGAGACGTGCCGGAGGAAGGAGCATTTGCGCGAATTGCTCTCGACGAGATGCACCTTGAGGCCTCTCTCCGCTCCTGCAATCGCCAGCACGAGACCGGGAAAACCGGCACCGGAGCCGAGATCGATCCAGGTTCGGGCGTCAGGAGCGAGGGTCAGAAGCTGCAGCGAATCGACAATATGACGGTCCCAGATCTGGTCGAGGGTCGCCGGTCCGACAAGGTTCTTGATCGCCTGCCAACGACGAAGCTCCCGCTCAAGCAGTTCGAGCTTCTCGAATGTTTCACGTGAAACATTCAGGTCGGATGCTGTCCTGGCCACCGATGTCATGCTTGCACCGGTTCGGCCGCATGAACGCTACGCCCCGGAAATTTGCGGGCATGTGCCGCCAGCAGGGTAAGAGCGGCAGGGGTTATGCCCTCGATTCGTGCCGCCTGGCCCAACGTCTTGGGGCGTACCAGATCGAGCTTGGCCTTGATCTCGTTCGACAACCCAGGTAGCCCCTGAAAGTCGATTGTCTCCTCCAGAACCACGCTCTCGTCGCGGCGGTAAGCGGCAATATCAGCCTGCTGACGGTCGAGGTAGACCGCATAAGTTGCGTCCGTTTCCAGCCGCTCCTTGACCTGCGGGGTCACGGACGAGAATTCCGGCCAAACACGGGAGAGGTCATCCCAGTCGATGCTTGGATAGGACAGAAGCTGATACCCTGTGCGGCGGATGCCGTCCTGGTTTAGCTCCAAGCCATGACGGGCCGCTTCCTGAGGCGTCAGGGAGAGCGACTGGAGCCGCTGCCGGGTTCTCTGGATTTCGGCCTGCGAGGCTTTGAAGTGAGTCTCGCGAGCGGCACCCACGCAGCCGATGTCCAGCCCCTTGCCGGTCAGACGCTCGTCCACATTGTCGATGCGCAGGCTGAGCCGGTACTCGGAGCGCGAGGTGAACATGCGGTAGGGCTCGCTCACCCCGCGGGTGATCAGATCGTCGATCAGCACGCCAATATAAGACTCGGCCCGGTCGAACACGATCCCATCCTGCCCTGCCGCCCGGCGCGCCGCATTGAGCCCTGCCACGAGCCCTTGAGCTCCCGCCTCCTCATAGCCGGTGGTGCCGTTGATCTGGCCTGCCAGGAACAGCCCCTGTACGGCCTTGGTCTCAAGCCCTGATGTCAGGTTGCGCGGGTCGACATAGTCGTATTCGATGGCATAGGCCGGCTGGAGCATGCGCACCTGCTCAAGACCTGGAATATGCTGGAGGAAAGCAAGCTGCACATCTTCCGGCAGGGAGGTGGAGATGCCGTTGGGATATACGGTGGTATCGTCGAGACCTTCGGGCTCCAGGAAGATCTGGTGCCCGTCCCGGTCGCCGAAGCGCACCACCTTGTCCTCGATGGAGGGGCAGTAGCGTGGGCCCGTTCCTTGGATCTCGCCGGAAT
>JALYFY010000022.1 GCA_030777385.1 Pseudomonadota bacterium
GGCACCTGCTCCCGCAGGCGGATTTCCGCCTCGTCGCCGCGGGATACGCTGTCCACCTCGTAGCCTTCGGCTTCGAGGTTGTAGCGCAGCAGAAGCATCAAAGGCTCTTCATCCTCGACGATCAACACGCGAGGACCCATCGTCAGACTCCCGCCTCGACGCTTGCATCGATGGACCGGTCGTTCTTCGGCCGGTCGATGGCGAGCGTCTCGCCGGTGACGAGGTAGTGAACCGTCTCGGCGATGTTGGTGGTGTGGTCGCCGATGCGTTCGATGTTCTTGGCGCAGAACAGGAGATGGGTGCAGAACGAGATGTTGCGCGGGTCTTCCATCATGTAGGTGAGGAGTTCCCGGAACAGGGACGTGTAGAGCGCGTCGATGGCCCCGTCGCGCTTCCACACGTCGAGCGCCTTCGCCGTGTCCTTCTGCGCATAGGCATCGAGCACGTCCTTGAGCTGTCCAAGCACGAGATCGTTCATGTGCTGGAGGCCCACGACGATCTTGTGCGGCTGGAACTCGCCGCCGATGGCGAGCGCGCGCTTGGCGATGTTCTTCGCCAGATCGCCGATGCGCTCCACGTCGCCGGAGATGCGGATGGCCGAGATGGTCTCGCGCAGGTCGACGGCCAGGGGCTGACGCCGGGCGATGGTGAGGATGGCGCTCTCCTCCACCTCGCGATGCAGCAGATCGAGACGAGGGTCCGACGCAATCACCGTCTGGGCCAGCAGCTTGTCGTGACGCGCGAGCGCCACAACCGCATCGACGAGCATCTTCTCGGAGATGCCGCCCATCTCTGAGATTCGCTGCCTGAGACCTTGCAGGTCATTGTCGTAGGAGCTGACGATATGCTCCGCCATGGAAAGACTCCCTTGAAGCGCTTCGATCAGCCGAAGCGGCCCGTGATGTAATCTTGGGTTTGTTTCTTGCTCGGATTCATGAACATCTTGGTCGTCGGCCCGAACTCCACGACCTCGCCGAGATACATGAAGGCCGTGAACTGCGAGATGCGCGCCGCCTGCTGCATGTTGTGCGTGACGATCACGATGGTGAACTCGGAGCGAAGCTGCTCGATCAATTCCTCGATCTTGCCGGTGGAGATCGGATCGAGCGCCGAGGTCGGCTCGTCGAGCAGGATCACCTCGGGCTTCTGCGCGATGGTGCGCGCGATGCACAGGCGCTGCTGCTGACCGCCGGACAGGCTCATGCCGGACTGGCGCAGCTTGTCCTTCGCCTCATCCCACAGGGCCGCCTTGCGCAGGGCTTCCTCGACACGCCCGTCGAGTTCGGATTTCGGCAGCTTCTCGTACAGTTTGATGCCGAAGGCGATGTTGTCGTAGATCGACATGGGAAACGGCGTCGGCTTCTGGAACACCATGCCGACGCGGGCACGCAACTCGTTCACATCGACGGAGGGCGACAGAACGTTCTGCCCGTCGAGCAGGATCTCGCCGTCCGCGCGCTGCTCCGGATAGAGGCTGTAGATACGGTTGAAGGTGCGCAGCAGGGTCGACTTTCCGCAGCCGGAGGGGCCGATGAGAGCCGTCACCTGCCGATCGTAGAAGTCGATCGAGATGTCCTTCAGGCTGCGGAAATCGCCGTAGTAGAAGTTGAGATCCTTGACGGCGATGCGCACCGGTGCGCTGGCGTCGGCTGCGGCCGAATTTCCGATGGCGCTGCTCGTGTTGAGGGCAATCGTGCTCATCGGACATTATCCTTCTTCAGGAGCAGGCGCGCCACGATCGACAGCGCCAGGATCGACAGGGTGATGATGAGGGCGCCGGCCCAAGCGAGCTCGCGCCAGTTCGGATAGGGTGCCAGGGCAAACTGGTAGATCGTGACGGGCAGGTTCGAGACGCCGCCCATCAGGGTCGGGCTGAACCAGAAGGTGTTGTTGAGCGCCGTGAAGAGCAGCGGGGCGGTCTCGCCTGCAATGCGTGCGGTCGCAAGGATCACGCCTGTCACCATGCCGGCGCGAGCCGCCTTCCAGCTGATCTTCACGATCACCGTCGACATGGGAGCGCCGAGGGCCGCTCCGGCTTCGCGCAGGGAACCCGGCACGAGACGCAGCATGTCCTCCGTCGAGCGGACAATGACCGGAACCGCGATAATCGCGAGCGCCACGCCGCCGGCCCAGCCCGAATAGCCGCCCATGGGCTGCACCATGAGCATGTAGACGAAAAGGCCGATGAGAATGCTGGGAGCTGCAAGCAGAATGTCGTTCACGAAGCGAATGACCATGGCAAGCTTCGAGCTCTTGCCATATTCGGCCAAGTAGGTTCCGGCGAGCACACCGATAGGTGTGGCGATGACGATGCCGATGATCGTGAGGATCAGGCTGCCAACGATGGCGTTCGCGATGCCTCCGCCTTCCGTTCCGGGTCCGGGCGTGGTCTCCGTGAACACGGCAGGCGAGAGGCCGCCGACGCCTTCAACGATCAGCATCAGCAGGATCCATCCGAGAACGAACGCCCCCAGGACGGTGAAAAGGGTGCAGACGATCTTGAGCATGCGATCGGCCAGATAGCGGCTGCGGCGCACGCGTCCCCAAGGAGCGGGAGCGGGAGCCGCGACCGCGGCCTTGTCATAAAGGGCGGTATCCATCCTTCACCTCTCAGTGGGTCTTCACGCGGGAGATCAGAAGACGCGCGAGGGCAAGTACAATGAAGGTGACCACGAACAGGATGCAGCCGAGCGCGAGCAAGGCGTTCATCTGCATGCCGGACGCTTCATTGAACTCGTTTGCAATACGGGACGCGATCGTCGAGCTCGGATCGAAAAGTGACAGGGACAGGCGGTTCGCGTTGCCGATGACGAAGGTCACCGCCATCGTCTCGCCGAGCGCGCGGCCAAGGCCCAGCATGATGGCGCCGACGATGCTGACCCCGGCCTGGGGCAGCAGCACGTTGCGAACCACCTCCCATGTGGTGCAGCCGATGCCGTAGGCGCTTTCGCGCAGGATGCCGGGGATCTGATCGAGGATGTCGCGGGTGATCGACGCGATGAACGGGATGATCATGATCGCGAGAATGATTCCCGCCGTCATCATGCCGACGCCTGAAGGCACACGGGCATAGAGCACGGTGCCGATGATCGGCATGCCCTCGACGAGGCTCGTGAGAGGAACCTGCACATAATTGGCGAAAAGCGGAGCGAAGACGAAAAGGCCCCACATGCCGTAGATGATGCTGGGCACGGCAGCCAAAAGCTCGATCGTCGTCGAGACCGGGCGCTTGAGCCACAGGGGGCAAAGCTGCGTCAGGAAAATCGCGATGCCGATGGAGATCGGAACGCCGATCACAAGGGCGATCAAGGCCGAGGTCAGGGTGCCGGTGATGGCAACCCAGGCGCCATACCGGTCTTGGCCCACATTCCATTCGCTGGACGTGATGAAGCCGAAGCCGAACTCCTGGAAGACGGGCATCCCGCCGTAAACCATCGTCCCGATGATCCCGGCGAGGACTGCAAGAACGATCAGGGCAGAGCCGTAGCTGGCCCAGCGGAAGCCCTGATCGAAGACAGGTGAGGTACGGCGGATGGTCTGGTTGTTCGACACGACGATCCTATCAGACAAGACAGCCATCCGCCTTACTCCATCAGCAATCAGTGATCAGCTTACATCTTGTAGACGGGCTGACCGGCGCTGTTCTTGATGTCCTTGGCCCAGGTGGCGCGGATCTGCTCGACGACATTGTCCGGCAGCGGGACGTAGTCGAGGTCGGACGCGAGCTTGTCGCCGCTCTTGTACGACCAGTCGAAGAACTTCAGCACCTCAGCGGTCTGCTCGGGCTTCTCCGCGGTCTTGTAGACCAGGATGAAGGTGGGGTTCGTGATCGGCCAGGCGTCGTCGCCAGGCTGGTTGGTCAGCGAGATGCCGAAGCCGGGAGCCGACGACCAATTGGCGCTGGCGGCAGCGGCCTGGAACGACTTGATATCCGGCTGCGGATACTTGCCGGCCTGGTTCTGAAGCAGGGTGTGCGGGATGTTGTTCTGCTTGGCGTAGGCGTACTCGACGTAGCCGATCGAGTTCGGAACCTGCTTCACCGTAGCAGCAACGCCCTCGTTGCCCTTGCCGCCCTGGCCGACCGGCCAGTTGACCGTGGTGCCGGCGCCGAGCTCGGACTTCCAGCCTCCGGAAACCTGCGACAGGTAGGTGGTGAACACGCTGGTCGTGCCGGAGGAGTCGGAGCGGTAGACCGGGGTGATGTTGGCGTTGGGGAGGTTCACGCCGGCGTTGAGCTGGGCGATCTTGGCATCGTTCCACTTGGAAATCTTGCCCTGGAAGATGTCCGCAAGAACCTGGCCTGTCAGCTTGATCTGGCCGGGCTGGACGCCCTGGATGTTCACGACGGGGACGACGGCGCCCATCACGGTCGGGAACTGCAGAAGGCCGTTCTTCTCGAGATCCTCGCCCTTCATCGGGGCGTCGGTGGCGCCGAAATCGACGGTCTTGGCCTGGATCTGCTTGATGCCGCCGCCAGAACCGATCGACTGGTAATTCATGCCGTTGCCGGTCTCCTTCTTGTAGGCCTCGGCCCACTTGGAATAGACCGGGAAGGGGAACGTCGCGCCTGCGCCGGTGATGTCGGCCGCAGATGCCGTGGTCGTAAGGCTCGCGACGGCAAGGCCGGCCGCAATGGCGTAGGACATGATCTTCACGATTAAGTCTCCTGTTCATACAAGCGCGACAGGCGGCTTTTCAGCCAAGGGCCGGTTTCAGGCCAGGGGCCGATCACGCGATGGGACAGCTAGGCCCGACGGATGTCTCCTCTACGACAGTTGGATGACAATTACATGACACCCCGAAAGGATCCCTTGCGGACGGATCGGATCCTGCCGTCGGCGGGCCTATAAATTCTGCTGGGCGGAAGACGCCCGTGGGCCTGCGCCGGCCTCGGGAAGCGTCACGGTGAAACAGGCTCCCTGCCCGGGTTCGCTCGCGATGTCGAAATGCCCGCGGTGGCGGGTGACGATGTGCTTCACGATCGCCAGGCCGAGCCCTGTTCCGCCCTTGTCCCGGCTCTGGGCGACGTCGACCCGGTAGAACCGCTCGGTGAGGCGGGGCAGGTGCTCCGGCGCAATGCCGGGCCCGTAATCCCGGATCGACAGGGCCACATGGGGCATCTGCTCCCCATGGGAGGCGCCGATATGGGCGAGTTCCACATCCACCCTCCCGCCGCTCTCGCCGTATTTCACCGCGTTCTCGATCAGGTTCTCGGTGACGCGAAGAAGCTCGTCACGGTCGCCCAGGACAGGAACCGGCCCATCGGGCAGCCTAGCCTGGATGACAACGCCGCGCTCCCGCGCAAGGGGCGAGAGCGTCTCGATCATCTGGGAGGCAATGGAGGCCAGGTCGACGGTCTGGGTGGGCGTCAGATGCGCCCGCATCTCGATGCGTGACAGGGACAGAAGGTCGTCGATCAGGCGCTTCATCCGCTGCGCCTGCCCTTTCATGATGTCGAGAAAGCGCTCCCGGGCCTTGGCATCCTCCCGGGCCGGGCCCTGGAGGGTTTCGATGAAGCCGAGGACGGAGGCGAGCGGCGTGCGCAGCTCATGGCTTGCATTGGCGACGAAGTCGGCCCGCATGGCCTCGAGGCGCCGGGCCGAGGTCAGATCGCGAAAGAACAGGACGACGCCCGCCTGAACCTCGAGGCCGGGGGCAGCCGCCTGCAAGGGGCCGATATGCACCTCGAACGTGCGCTCCGTGGGGACGCGCTCGGAATACTCGACCCTCCGGGGCTCGCCGGTTTCCAGCACCTCCTGGATGCCGTCGAGCACATCGGGGCTGCGCAGGGCAAAGGACAGGGGGTGGTTTGCCTTCAGGCCGGCCAGGAGGTCGTGGGCCGCCTTGTTGGCCTCGACCACCAGGGCCCGCCCGTCGACCAGGATGACCGGATCGGGAATATGAGCCAGAACCGCCTCCGCCACGCTGGAGCGTTGGGATTTGCGCGGCTGCGACCGTACTCCTGCGCCAAGGCTGCGCCTGCGCCCTCCCACGAGGACGCTCGCCACAAGGGCAATCAGGGTCCCGATCAGAAGCCACACATCGCCGTAGCCGCGCGCAGCCGCAACCGCGATCAGCACCACGCAGGCGGTGATGGCGCCACGAAGCGCTGCCTCGCGGCTCGGGCCGGCGCTCGGCGGGCCGGGTTCCGGCTTGGGATCGTCAGGATCGCTCATGGGGAGGAGATGTTGGACCTGTTGCGGCCCTGTTTAAGGCAGGCCAAGGCAGGTGTCATCTCCCGCCGGCAACATCAATCGGCCAAGACCTCGTCGTCATCCGGCTTGAAGGCCTCCCGGGCGGCCCGGATCCGGTTGCGGATCTCATAGGCTCCCAGGAACGCAAGAGCGATCACGAAGGGAACCAGGTAATAGCACAGCCGGTAGAGAAGCAGCGCCCCCAGCACCGGCTCGCGCGGGTAGTTCGAGAGCGCCAGGAGAATGGTCGCCTCGAACACGCCGAGCCCGCCCGGCGCATGGCTTGCGACCCCCAGCATGACGGCGAAGATGTAGACCGCCACGAAGGTCTCGAAGCTGAGATTGTGCCCTCCCGGCAGGAGGACGAAGAGGACGCCGGCGCCGGCGCAGACATCGCCCGCGCCGATCAGGATCTGTGCCAAGGAGAGGCGAAACCCCGGCAGCTCCAGCCTCCAGCCCTGGATCTTCACCGCCCGGCGCTTGATCGAAACCCAGATCATGTAGCCGATGACGAAAACGGCGGCGCCCAGGCCCACCAGCTGGTTCACCCAGATATGCGTATAGACGAGGCTCGCAAGCTCATCGGCCTGGCTGATCAGGCTCAAGGCGAGAACCAGCGCCATGCCGAGCCAGAAGGTCACGCCGGCAATTACCGTGAGGCTCGCCACCCTGCCCGTGCTCACCCCCTTTGGAGCGTAGATCCAATAGCGGACCGTGCCTGCCGTCAGCAGGGGAAACCCGAGGGTGAAGCTCACCGCATAGCTCGTGAAGGATGCAAGGGCGGTGGTGCGGTAGGGGATGTGCAGCTTGAGCTGCCGGAGCGCGATGGCATCGTAGCAGGTGAGCAGTCCGTAGCTGATGGCCGTAAAAAGCACCGCAAGGCCGATCTGGCGCAGGCTTGCCGCCGTGAAGGCTGCTTTCAGTTCATTGACATCGATCTCTGACATGATCTGCCAGAGAACCACCAGAGAAGCACCAAAGAGCAGGACGCTCGCGGCCATTCCGATCCAGGCGAAACGACGGGAGCGGCGCTCCTTCGGCTGGAGGGCTTCGGCAGATGACATTTCCGGCGGAGACACCGGACTGGAACTCATATCATTCATGAAAACTGTCATCAGCCTTAAGCGTGCGAAAGGTCCCTTATGGTACGAGGACCGTGCTGCATCTATGCGCTTTGGCCTCGAACCGCCAGACGCCGCCGGCCTTTTAATGGTTTCGCAAGGCTGGCGCTACTCTTTCGCCCTGGAAATCGCCGTCGACGACGGATGTGGGTTGTCAGTCTCGAAAAAGGCCTACAACAATGCTTCCTTTGCTATAGGAGACTTGGCCGCACAGGCGGCCCTCGGGAGTTCTGAGTGGATTTCAACGAAACAGAAGCTCAATTCGCTGTTCTGGCGGAGTCCCTGCCCCAACTCGTCTGGTCATCCCGGCCTGATGGCCATGTGGATTATGTGAATCGCCGGTGGCGTGAATTTACCGGGCTTAAGACGGAGCAGCTCCTGGGCAATGGCTGGGAGGCGGCCATTCATCCTGACGATCTGCCCGGGGTCCGGGAGCAGTGGCGCCAGTCCCTCGAGACCGGGCAAGCCTATGAATGGGAATACCGGGTCAGGACGGCTGCCGGGGACCATGAGTGGTTCCTCAGCCGCGCGACTCCCATTCAGGATTTGTCAGGAACGATTGCCCGCTGGTTCGGCACAAGCACCAACATCCACGCGCAGAAGCGGGCCGAGGAAGCCCTGCGCCTGCTGGAGAGCCAGTATCGCCTGGCCCTGGAGGCCGCTGATCTTGGAACCTGGCAGATCGATCTGGAAAAGCGCCTGATCACCTGGGACGAGGGAAGCTGCGCCCTCTACGGTCTTCCCCATAACGGATTGTACAGCCTCACCCTCGAAGAGGCGTGGAAGATGATTCATCCCGAGGATGTGGAAGCCGTGAAGGCCAGGATCATGGCAGCGGCCGATCCCGCATCCAACGGCCATTATGACAGCGAATATCGCGCCGTTCTGCCTGACGGCAAGCTTCGTTGGTTCCGCTCGCATGGACAGGCTGTTTACGTGAGCGAGAATGGTACGCCGCGCGCCGTGAGCCTGTACGGGGTCATCAGCGACACCACCGAGCGCCAGACCTTGGAGGAGGCGCAGAAGCTTCTGACACGGGAACTCACCCATCGGGTCAAGAACCTGTTCGCCATTGCCAACGGCATGGTCTCGATGACGGCCCGCACAGCGAAGGACCCCAAGGATATGGCCAATTCCCTGCGCGGGCGCCTGAGCGCCCTCTCGCGGGCTCATGAGCTGGTTCAGCCGGTCTCTGCAGCGGATCTGGGCACAGGCACCGATGTGGAACTCGCCCGTTTGATCGAGGCGGTGCTCGAGCCTTACAGGCAGAGCGGCCAGAACAAGATTACCATCGAGGGACCCAGCGTCCTTGTCGGCTCCAACACCACGACGAGCCTTGCTCTGGTGCTGCACGAACTTGCCACCAATGCCGCCAAGTACGGCTCCCTGTCGAGCCCGGAGGGCGAGCTTGCCATTCAATGGACGGTCCATGATGAGATGGCCGATCTTCTTTGGACGGAAAGCGGTGGCCCGGCCATTGAAGCTGCGCCAAGCTTCGAGGGCTTCGGCACTCAGCTGTCGCAGAGAAGCATTACCGGGCAGCTTGGGGGCACCATGGATCGGGAATGGCGGCCGGAGGGCTTGCGCGTTCATATGACCCTCCCTCTCGGCCGCCTTATCAGCTAGCCCCTGCGGACGAAGCGCCCGACCTTCCGCATTAGGAAACCTCTTATGCACGTCCACCGCCGTGTCCTGGTTATGGGCGGAGCGCGCTCCGGAAAAAGCCGCACGGCCCTGCAGCTTGCCGAGAGCGCCTCCGCAAGACGGATCTACATCGCGACCGCTCAGGCCTATGACGACGAAATGCGCGACCGCATTGCACAGCACCGCATGGAGCGGGACGGCTCGTGGGAGACGCAGGAGGCTCCCTTGGATCTTTGCAAGGCGATCCAAGCTCATGCAGGTCCGGGAAGGGCTGTGCTGGTGGATTGCCTGACCCTTTGGCTCTCCAACAACCTTCTGGCCGAACGGGATCTGGAGCACGAGACGGATCTGTTGAGACAGACCGTAAGAGAGGCCAGCGGTCCCCTCATCCTGGTATCGAATGAAGTCGGCCACGGGATCGTACCCGCGACAGCCCTTGGGCGCAGATTTCGAGACGAGCAGGGGCGGCTGAACCAGCGCATTGCCGAGGTCTGCGATGCGGTTGTCTTCGTGGCGGCGGGCTGCCCGATCCTGCTCAAGCCGGCGCCACCGCTGCAGCTGGCTTTGGAATAACCCTCCTGCGATCAACGGATCCTGGCTTTCACCTCTGCGCTCAATGCCTCGATAGCCTCTGGCGTCGAGGGGCCTCCACAGATCGTGAGCCTGCTGGAAACCGCCAAGCGCCGCTCTGGAGGCACGGCGGCAAGGAGGGCTGGGTGAACGAACAGGGCCGTACCGTTGTCGAGGGCCTGCCTCGCATGGGCATCAACGAGCATGAAATCGGGCGGCTCGGTGACAATCGCCTCCAGCCCCGCCACACCGCCATGCGATAAGCCGAGAGCTTCTTGGTGCAAGGCAAAGCCCATATGGACCAGCAATTCGCCCAACGGGGAACGCGCGGCCGTCACCCAGCCGCCGCGGTCATAAATCAGGAGGCTGCGTCGGAAGGGCACGAGGTTCTTTGCTCTATCCAAGGCTGCATCGATCCGTGCAATCAGCGCCTCGCCCCGCTCAGCATGCCCGAGGCTTCGGGCCAGAAGCCGGATCTGTCCCCGGCCCTCCTCCAGGCTCGACCACGGCCCAAAGGTTAGAACCTCAAGCCCCTGCCGTCTCAAGAGGGCAACCTGTTCCTGCTGGCCATAAGTACCCGTCAGAACCAGGTCGGCGCTGCTGAAGAGGATAGTCTCAGCCCTGCCGTCGTTCAGAGGAAATCCGGCGGCTTGGTCTGCCATGAAAGAGATTGCCGGATCTCGAGCCAAGCGGCTCAAGGATGCAACCTGTCCACGATCCGCCAGTGCAAGAAGCAGCTGGTCCGTGCAGAGATTGAGGGAAACAACCTGCTTCGGCTGCGCTTGAACCTGAGTTGTTCCAACAGCGAGGGCTAAGCACAGCAAGATGAACAACGCAGAGGGACCTCCAAAGCTTCGCCGGGGCATGGGAGCTCTTTCGCGCTGGCGCCAAAAGTTGTGCTCCTTCTTTCCCATTGAGCAACTTGCGATCCTCGCAGAGGCCAGCATCTCATTCCCTTCATAAGGCCAAGCTTAAATTCTTTGCCGGTTCACGCCAGGGTGAACAACGCGGATATTAGATCCGCTGACAACCTTAGCAGTTACGGTCTGTGCTTGGCGCAGGCACGAAAGTGAGTGCCCCTGACCACGGCGGAGCACATCTTCCGTTACGTCGGATTTGCTCCGTACCGGAAACTCAGCCTCAACACTTCGTCTCATTTACCCTGCGTCATCACGTCAGCGAAGCTCTACGGTCGCGATAAGTATTTTGTTGAAAAACAAAGAATTCCGAAACATTCCCTCTGTATATAGAGAGGGTACAAAACGCCGCACGCGGGAACAAATTCCGAAATTTAAGGTCAAGCTGACCTATTCTGGACATATCAACCTAGCACATACTCGCCTCGCTTGAACGAAGAACGACCGCACACCCGTCTTGACGGCACAGCGGCACATTCCTGGGGGCTTATTCGAATGCAAAGCGCTCTGACAGCGTCCAGTGACGCGCGCCAGCCAACGACTTTTCGCCATCAGCACGATGTGAAGCTCCCGCCTGGAGTCGATCAGGAGATCAGAATCCGCACAAGTTCGCAGCGCCGTCAGGCTCTTCTGAAGATGACCAAGGGTCTTGGTCTTGGAGCCTGCCTTACGATCGCGGTGGGAACGGCTGCACCCCACTCGGTCTCGGCAGCCGAAACACGCGTTGGGCTGCCTGCGGCCCTTGATGCCGGTCAGGATGCCATCAGGGTTCCCAACCTCCAGTCCCAGCGCCCGTTCAGCATGGCAGCCGACAAGGCAGCCCCGTCGGATCCTTTGGACATCATCGTCCCGGTTGCAGCCGCAGACACGACGAATGCAGATCTGCAAAGGCAGATCATCCTGACCATTCCGCTGACCAATCCTCCTGTGTCCGAAGGGAGCGCAGACCAGCAGCCTATCTCGCGGGAACTCACGGATTATATGGATTTCGAGGACATGCGCGTTCCTGTCTGGATCGTGGACACGATCCTGCGCGCCTCCAAGCTGACCGAAGCGGATCCCGTGTACATGATGGCTTTGGCGGACAAGGAATCGAGCTTCCTGCCCGGCAACAAGGCATCGACCTCTTCCGCAGTCGGGCTGTTTCAGTTCATCTCAAGCACTTGGCTCGAGGCTGTTCGCTCCTTCGGTCCCAAGCACGGCCTCGTTGCCGAAGCCCAGGCGATCGAAGGTCCAACCGGGAAACTGAATGTTGCGAATGAGACGATGCGCGAGCACATTCTCAGCCTGCGCCGCAACCCTTATCTCTCCGCGCTGATGGCGGCGGAGTTGATGAAGCGAGACAAGGCCAAGATCGAGAACAGGCTCGGCCGCAAGCTCAGCCGCTCGGAATTCTATCTCTCGCATTTCTTCGGTGTCGACAGCGCCAGCAGGTTCATTGCCCTGGTGGACGACACCCCTAAGAAAAGCGCCCCCAGCGCCTTCCCGGCTGCGGCAAAGTCCAACAAGTCTCTGTTCTTTGCCAAGGATGGCAAGAAGACCCGCCAGCTCAGCGTGGCTGAGGTCTATGGCAAGATCGACGACATGATCGACAAGCGCCTCAACCGTTACGAGGATGTTGCGATGCGCGCCACAGAAGACACATCTTTCTAATTGGGTCTTTCTGTCTCGCCAGACCCTGAGCAGTCCTGGCGAGGTTCGCTATCCGGCGCAGCAGGCTGGATATCAGCCCTGGGCGTCAGGTTTGCCGAGGCCGAGCTGGTGGGGGCAATGTCCGCAAAGCCCCCCTTGGCAGGCGAGCGCTGCACCCGCAGGATCCGCATGACAATGAAGGCAGCGAGACCGAGCGCAGCCACCGCCGAGTAGATGAACAAGCCTTGAGGACCCAGCACCTCCATGGCGACGGCGCCGAACAAGGGGCCGATGGTCACGCCGGCGGCCCAGGAAAACAGAAGAGTGCCGATGGTGGAGACGATCTGCCCGGGCTCTACGATATCGCAGGCATGGGCCACGCAGACTGAATAGATGCAGAGGGCAAGCCCGCCCCAGGCGGCAAAGGCCCACAGAATGAGCAGGTTCGCGCCCTGCGCGCTGGCCCAGAGGATCAGAAGCGACACAAGGCTTGTTCCCGCGGCAAGACCGGCGATCACGTAGCGCCTGTCGGCCCGGTCGGAGAGCCATCCGAGCGGCCATTGCATGGTGAGGCTTCCCGCTTGGAGCGCGAACAGAAGGGCTGCAGCCTGATCCTGGCTCAGCCCGATGGTGACGCCGAAAACCGGCGTGATGGCGATTACCGGACCGTTGACCAAGCCGACCACGAAGGCTCCCACCACGGCGGACGGCGCGGTGGCGAAAAGCTTCTTCACTTCGATCCGTACGCCCTGCGGGGCGGCCGGCTCCTTCGTGGTCGTTGCCGCGATGGGCAGGAGCGAGAGCGATATCAATGCGCTCACTGCCATGAACAATCCATCCATGCGGATATCGCCGAAGCTGATCCCCAACGGAGACAGCATCAGGGTGACCTTGGTGCAGATCATGTAGATGGAGAGGATGCGCCCCCGATGGCTCGAGGTGGCGCGGGCGCTGATCCATCCGTCCGTCACGGTGAAGATGCAGGCCAGAGCGACGCCGGTCAGACCGCGCAGGATGATCCAGGCCAGTGTGGAATGGACCTGCGTCATGGCCAGCACCAGAACGGACACCATGGCGGCAAGGCTGGCAAAGGCGCGGATATAGCCCACATGGCGGATGAAGCTCGGCGCCAGGAAGCAGCCCGTGGAGAAGCCGAGACCATAAGCGGCCGCAACGATCCCGATGGACGAAACGGAGAGGCCCTCCGCCTGCATGCGGAGCGGCATCAAGGCCTGCAACAGACCATTGCCAGCCTGCAGCAAGGTGGTTGCCGCGGTGATGGTCCAGATAAGGGCTAGGGAGGAGTTCAAGATCGAATCGGAGGATGCGGAGCGGCGGGCGCGAGGTCAGCAAGATAGAGAGCAGGCGCCGCTCAAGATCAAGGGCCGATCATAACCGTTGGCGTGTTCTTTAGTCGGCTGGTCAGGCCCGGCTCACATGCCCGACAGGGATGAAGGGCCGCCGAAAGCCTTAGCGGCCCGGACGGTCCTTCTGAAAGCTGGCAAAGAGATAGAATCCGTTGAAGCGCACACCTTCCGCAGCGGCCTTGCTGTCGAAGCCGAGAGGTGTCGTCTCATGATTTTGAATCCGCCCTCCGAACTGCCAATGCGGTTCCACGACGAACGGCGGCACGGAGCGCTCCTCCGGCACAGCGCAGACGAGACCATCAGGCTCTGCACTACGGAACAGATTATAGGCGTACATGTCCTGCTCCTTTGCTTCTCGTCACGAATCATCCTTGCCGCAAAAGAGTGACAGGAGTGTGATATTGCAGCGCAATAAATGCAAAATTTGTGCTTTTCTGCCGATTCATGGAAGTGGCGCAAAGGGATAGTCCTTTGCTAGGCTCTCTCATCCCACTGGGCTGGACAACACAAGAGGGAGCACATCGGCATGATCACTCCGACCAATCTTCGGCAAAGCCTTATCGGACTAGGTCTTCTCGCAGGCATCGCCCTGCCGGCCCAAGCCTTGGCGCAAGCGGTGGCTCCTGCCCCCGAGGCTCCAACCGGACGAGCCTCGAAGTCCTCCGGCACAGCCACTAAAGACATGGTTGCAGCCGCCAATCCTCTTGCGGCTCAAGCCGGCCGGGAAATTCTTGCTGCTGGCGGCAGTGCGGTCGATGCGGCGGTTGCCGTTCAGCTGGTGCTCAACCTCGTCGAGCCGCAAAGCTCCGGCATCGGTGGCGGCGCCTTCCTGGTCTTCTGGGACGGAAAGACCATGACGACTCTCGACGGGCGCGAAACGGCCCCTGCGGCTGCCAAGCCAGAGCGCTTTCTCGGTCCCGACGGAAAGCCGATGAAATTCTACGATGCGGTGGTGGGAGGCCGCTCGGTGGGCGTGCCCGGCACCCTGCGATTGCTGGAGACGGCTCACAAGAACTGGGGCAAGCTCTCCTGGCAGCAGGTCATCGAACCTGCCGCCCGCTTGGCCGAGGACGGCTTTGCCATTTCACCGCGCCTCAACGGCCTCCTGACCCAGGAGAAATACCTCCAGAACGATCCGGTCGCCCGGGCGTATTTCTATGAGGCCGACGGCAAGCCGAAGGCAGTCGGAACCGTTCTCAAGAACCCGGCCTTCGCCAAGACGTTGCGCACCATCGCCGAGAAGGGGGCAGACACCTTCTACACAGGCGAGATCGCCCAGGACATCGTGGCCACCGTCACAGGTCATTCCACCAATCCGGGCGACATGACCCTCGACGATCTGAAGACCTACAAGGTCCAGGAGCGGGAAGCGCTGTGCGGAGCCTACCGTACCTACAGAATCTGCGGCATGGGCCCGCCGAGCTCGGGGCAGGTTGCCGTGCAGCAGATCATGGGCATCCTGGAAACGCAGGACATGGCCTCCCTGAGGCCAGGCCCCGATGCGGTTCACTGGATCGCGGAGGCGGGCCGCCTCGCCTATGCCGACCGGGCGCTCTTCGTGGCCGATCCCGCCTTCGTGAACGTGCCTGTCAAAGGCCTCACGGATCCGGGCTACCTGAAGAGCCGCGCGGCCTTGATCGATCCCAACAAGTCCATGGGCAAGGCAAAGCCCGGCGATCCGCCGTTCCAGAAGACCTTTCTGTGGGGAGCCTCCGACGGCATCGAGTTCGGCACCAGCCACATCTCCATCGTGGATCGCAACGGCAATGCGGTCTCGATGACAACCACCATCGAGGACGGGTTCGGCGCGAGAGTCATGACGAAGAGCGGCTTCCTACTCAACAACGAGCTGACGGACTTCTCCTTCGCCACCACGGAAGACGACAAGCCCATCGCCAACACGGTCGAGGCGGGCAAGCGGCCCCGCTCCTCGATGGCGCCGACCATCGTGCTGGACGGCAGCGGCAAGCTCCATGCGGTCGTGGGCTCGCCGGGCGGCAGCCTTATCATCAACTACGTGGCCAAGACCCTCGTGGGCATTCTGGACTGGAAGCTCGACCCTCAAGTGGCGGCGGATCTGCCCAATATGGGCAGCCGCAACGGCCCGACCGAACTGGAAGCCGGAACGGAAGCTGAAGGGTGGAAGACTTCACTTGAAGCGAAAGGTCATGAGGTCAAGCTGATCGACCAGAACTCCGGCATCCATGCCATCGTCGTGACGCCGGCCGGGCTCGTCGGCGGTGCCGACAGCCGCCGCGAAGGCGTTGCCATCGGCAATTGACATCTCCTGAGCGGCCCCGTTCCTATGGGGCCGCTTTCACCATCGAAAAGGGTTTTGGGTTTCCATGCGTATCATCGTCGTCGGCAAGGAAGGACAGGTTGCACGCTCCCTGGCGGAGCGCGCGCGGGCTCACGGCGCACAGGCCGTGCTTGTGGGGCGTCCCAAGCTCGACCTGGCGGACCCGTCCGGCATCGAGGATGCGCTGATCGAGACCGGCGGCGACGTGATCGTGAATGCCGCCGCCTATACGGCCGTGGACCAGGCCGAATCCGATCCGGAGCTGGCGGAGGCCATCAACGGGATCGGCGCGGGAGCCATCGCGGGGGCGGCTGCCGCCATGAACGTGCCGGTGATCCACATCTCCACCGATTACGTGTTCGACGGCACGGCCGACCATCCCTATCGCGAGGACGATCCGGTGTCTCCGCTGGGCGTCTACGGCGCCTCGAAGCTCCTGGGCGAGGAGGCCGTGGCCGCGGAGGCGGAGAACTATGTGATCCTGCGCACGGCCTGGGTCTACAGCCCGTTCGGCAAGAACTTCGTGAAGACGATGCTGCGGCTTGCCGCCGACCGGGAGGAGCTTGGCGTCGTGTCCGACCAGGTCGGCTCGCCCACGAGCGCGCTGGACATCGCGGACGGCATCCTGGCGGTCAGCCGCAACCTTCTCGACAGGCCCGAGGACAAGAACCTGCGCGGCCTGTTTCACATGGCGGGCACGGGCTATACCAACTGGGCCGAGTTCGCCGCGGAGGTCTTCGGTCTGTCGGCCCGGCTCGGCGGCCCGAGCGCGCGGGTGCGGCCGATCAAGACGGCGGACTATCCGACCCCCGCCAAGCGGCCGGCCAATTCCCGGCTGGATTGCACCAAGCTGAAGGAAGCGCATGGGGTTGTGCTCCCGCCATGGCAAGCCTCGCTGGAACTCTGCGTGAAGCGCCTGATCGATGACGCCCGCAAGGAAGTCTCCCGCTGAAGAACCCGGAGACAAGGCAGGTCCTGAGGAACTTTCCGCGAAACAAGACGATTGTTCTTTAAAAAGAACATCTGTAGGCTGAGCCTCATGACCTTACCCCTCCGTCCCGAGCATCACCTGGAAACCCGCCTTGTCCACGAAGGCCATCAGCGCACGCCCTTCGGGGAGACGTCGGAGGCGCTCTTCCTCACGCAAGGCTTCGTCTACGAGAGCGCGGAGAGCGCCGAGCGTCGGTTTCTGAACGAGGAGCCTGGCTACAGCTACAGCCGCTACTCGAACCCGACCGTCGATGCCTTCGAGCAGCGGATGGCGTCGCTGGAAGGAGCCGAGGCTGCCCGTGCGACCGCGAGCGGCATGGCGGCCGTCACGGCCGCGATGG
>JALYFY010000023.1 GCA_030777385.1 Pseudomonadota bacterium
TCGCCACCGATTTCCGGCAGGACCTCCTCGATGGCCCCAACCAGATCCTCATCGCTCGTCTGGCGCATATAGTGCCCGTTGAGGTTTTCCAGCTTGGCGAAGTCGAAGCGCGCCGGCGAGCGGCCGATGCTCCCGAGATCGAAAGCGTCGATCATTTCCTGCGTGGAAAAGATCTCCTGATCGCCGTGGCTCCAGCCAAGGCGCACGAGATAATTGCGCAGGGCCGTCGGCAGATAGCCGAGGCTACGATATGCCTCGACGCCCAGAGCGCCATGGCGCTTGGACAGCTTGGCGCCGTCTGGGCCGTGGATCAGCGGGATATGCGCCATCTTAGGCACATTCCAGCCCAGTGCCTGATAGATCTGCGTCTGCCGCGCGGCATTGGTCAGGTGGTCGTCGCCGCGGATGACATGCGTCACGTCCATGTCATGATCGTCCACAACGACGGCGAGCATATAGGTGGGCGTCCCGTCCGAACGCAGGAGGACGAGATCGTCGAGATCCTTGTTCTGCCAGACCACGCGGCCCTGCACCTCGTCCTCGACCACCGTCTCGCCTTCAGTCGGGGCCTTCAAACGGATGACGGGCTTCACGCCCGCCGGAGCCTCGGACGGGTCCCGGTCGCGCCAGCGGCCGTCATATCGCAGAGGCCGGCCTTCACGCTTGGCAGCCTCGCGCATCTCCTCCAGTTCCTGTTGGGATGCATAGCAATAATAGGCACGGCCCTGCGCCAGCAGGCTCTCGGCCACCTCCTTGTGGCGGACGGCGCGGGAGAACTGGTAGACCACATCGCCGTCCCAATCGAGGCCGAGCCATTTCAGCCCGTCCAGGATCGCCGTGATGGCCGCGTCCGTGGACCTTTCCCGGTCCGTGTCCTCGATGCGCAGGAGCATCTTGCCCCCATGCCGCTTGGCGTAGAGCCAGTTGAACAGGGCCGTGCGTCCCCCTCCGATATGCAGGAAGCCGGTGGGAGAGGGGGCGAAGCGGGTGACGACGGTCATCGCAGGAGAACCTTGACTGAAACTTGGGTAGCGCGGCTCTTGGTCCGCGCCGGAATCCGACTCAATCCACAGGGCAGTTTGGGCCGGAGCGCGCGCTCGTCTAGCATGCAACCGAACCCGCGTTAAGCCGAAGCCCCGATGCAAGACAACCGAGGAAAACCACCGAGGATCCAGCGCAGTGCCGCGCGGGCTGCGGCGTTGCCTCGACCGTGGACCGCGGGCCTGGATTGGAGCCTGCTCGACGGCCGCGGCTGGCTTTCCCGGAATATCGCCTACGAGGTCGAGCAGCGCCGTCTCTTCCCCTGGATCGCCGTCTGTTTCGGCCTTGGCATCGTCCTGTTCTTCCAGGCCGATGGACAGCCCGCCCTATGGGCTCCGCTCGGAGCGTTGGCGCTCTGCGCCGTAGCCGCCGTCGCCTTTCGGCACAGACTTCCGGCCTTTTCCGTCACGATTGCGCTTGCCGCACTCTTCGCCGGGTTCTCGGCAGGTGCCATCCGAACCAGGAGCGTAGAGGCTCCGGTTCTGTCCCGCATCGCGATCACGCCGATCACCGGCTTCATCGAAGCAGTGGAGGATCGCGATGGGGGAAAACGCCTTCTCCTGCGCGTCGTGAGCATGAAGGATATCCCTGAAATCAACCGTCCCAGGCTCGTGCGCGTCTCGGTGCGCAACGGGGAAGGGCTCTCGGCCGGTGAGTTCATCGCCGGCACGGCCCGCCTGCTTCCGCCGCCGCAGGCCGCCTGGCCGGGCGGCTACGACTTTGCGCGGGACGCTTACTACAAGGGCATCGGCGCAGTCGGCTCCTTGTCCGGACCCGTCCGCCGTCTCGATCCGCCGGTGCCGCCTGACTGGTCGCTGTGGCTGGCAGCGCAAGTGGATCAGGCCCGCAATGCCCTGACCCAGCGGATCGCCTCATCCATCGGCGGTGCAGCCGGCGGGGTCGGCGCCGCCCTGGTGACCGGCAAGCGAGGTCTTATCGGTGAGCCCACGAACGATATTCTGCGCGGTGCCGGCATCTATCACATCGTGTCGATCTCAGGGCTGCACATGGTGCTGGCGGCAGGCACCTTCTTTTGGCTGGTGCGAGCCTGGTTGGCGCTCGCACCCGGCCTTGCCCTGCTCTGGCCGGTCAAGAAGATCGCTGCGGTGGCGGCAATGATCGGGGCGACCGTCTACTGCGTCTTCTCCGGCTCCGACGTTGCCACAGAACGCTCGCTCATCATGACCCTTGTCATGTTCGGTGCAGTCCTGGCGGATCGCCCTGCCTTGAGCATCCGCAATCTGTCGATCGCCGCCATCATCGTGCTGGCGCGAGAGCCGGAGGCGCTGCTGGGACCGAGCTTTCAGATGTCCTTTGGCGCCGTCGCAGCCATGATGGCGCTGGTGCCGCTGATGCACCGAAGCAGCAGGGATGCGGCACCCGCAACCCTGCTCGGGCGAGGCCTGACCTGGACCGGCCGGGCGATGCTCGGACTCGTGACCACGACGTTGGTGGCCAGCATCGCGACAGCCCCTTTTGCGGCCTACCATTTTCAGAGCCTCAATCCTTATGGCCTCATCGGCAATGCGCTGGCCCTGCCGCTCGTCTCCCTTGTCGTGATGCCATCTGCTGTTCTTGGCGTGCTGGCCTATCCTTTCGGCCTTGATCGTCCCGTCTGGCAGGTGATGGGGGCCGCTGTTTCGCAGGTGCTTGAGGTATCCGCCTGGGTTGGAGGCTTCAGCGGTTCGACGCTCGTCGTGCCGGCCTTGGGCGTGGGTGCGCTGACTCTCCTGAGCCTTGGGCTCCTCACTCTGACTATTCCGGCTTCATCTCTTCGTTGGATTGCCCTGGTGCCAGCAGGAGCAGGGCTGGCCTTCGCCGCAGCGCCTAACCGATATGACATCTATATCGACCGGGACGGGGCAGGGGCTGCAATCCGCAACACTAAAGGAAAGCTCACGCTCGTCGGGAAGCCGTCAGCATTTGTGGCGGAGCAATGGCTCCGGGCGGATGGGGACGGAAGAAGCGTCGACGATGCGGGCTTGAGACAGGATGCTCGATGCGATACGGCCGGGTGCGTTGTCGCCAACGGGCCGCAGCGTTGGATCGCTTTCGTTCAGGACGTGTCGGCCTTCGACGAAGACTGTCGCAGGGCTACCGTGATCGTCACCCGCCTGAAGGCGCCGCCTACGTGCAAGGCGGGCTTTCTGCTCGATGGCGATGGCCTGAGCGCGCGAGGTGCGACGACGATCCGCTTCATGCCGGAGGTTGTAGAGGTGACGTCGGTCAAGAAGGGCAGGGAGCAACTGCCCTGGCTTAGTGCCGATAGGCCTCAGGCCGGGGCGCTGCCTGCTCAGGAGCGTCCGCGACAAGCGCGGCCGGTTCCCGAGCAGGATCTTCCCGAAGAAGAAATCAGTACCGGCGAACCAGACTGACGAGCTTGCCTTGGATCTTGACCCGGTCTGGACCCAGAACACGGGTCTCGTAAGCTTGGTTGGCGGCCTCCAGGGCGATGGAGGAGCCCCGGCGGCGGAAGCGCTTCAAGGTCGCCTCCTCGTCATCGATGAGAGCCACGATGATGTCGCCCGTATTGGCGTTGTCCTGCTTGCGGATCACCACGAGGTCGCCATCGAGGATGCCGGCCTCCACCATGGAGTCGCCGCGCACTTCGAGAGCGAAGTGATCGCCCTGGGCAAGGAAATCGCCCGACAGGGTAATCGAGTGGCTGCGGGTCTGGATTGCTGAGATCGGCGTACCGGCAGCGATCCGTCCCATGACGGGAATGGACATCTCCCGATCTCGCGCTTCGGAGGCCGGCTGCGGCGAAGCCTTGGCCTTCCCGGCCAACCCGCCCTCGACCACGCTCGGCGTGAAGCGCCGCTGGGTGCCGGCACCGCTGGTGCTCTCCGGCAGGCGGATCACCTCCAGCGCTCGAGCCCGGTTCGGCAGGCGGCGGATGAAGCCGCGCTCCTCAAGCGCCGTGATCAGGCGGTGGATGCCAGATTTGGACTTGAGATCGAGCGCGTCCTTCATCTCGTCGAACGACGGAGGAACCCCGGTTTCCCGCAGCCGCTCATGAATGAAGCGGAGCAATTCGTGCTGTTTGCGCGTCAGCATGGCTGGCCCTTACTGCCCCATTGGGGCGATTCTGAAACAAATCAGGAACAAGGTAGCCGTTCTTGCTGTGTTCTGCAAGCCTTATGGCTGAGCTAGGCATGCTTTTGCACTGAGCATAAAAAAAGCCGCCCAGAGCAATTCGGGGCGGCTTTCCTTGTTGAAGGAGGCTTTTAGACTAGGATGAAGTCCGAGGCCGATAGCTTCAAGTTCTTGTCGAGCATGGCGAATTTGACCGCCGCCATGCTGCCGGAGCCGTCCGCATCGTAGGAAAGGGCGCCAGAGGTCTTGTTGTAGATGATGCGATCCTCAACACCGTTAGCCTTCGTGCCGATGTAGAAGGCCGAAGAAGCAAGCTTTCCTACGGTAAGACCGGCGAAGAAATCCACCTCAAGGGCGATCCTGTCGTCCTTCGTCGAGAAGCTGACAATCTTGTCGACGTTCGACGAAGCCAATGTCGTGTCGAAGTAGAACGTATCCTTGCCTGCACCGCCGGTGAGCGTGTCCTTGCCCAGGCCGCCATAGATCTGGTCGTTTCCGGCATCGCCATTGATCTTGTCGTTGCCGGCCATCCCTGTGAGGATGTCATTTCCGCTGAGACCATTCAGCGTGTTCTTGCCTGCATGACCGAGAAGGATGTTGGCCTTCGTGTTGCCAGTGAGGTTGACACTCTTGCTGGCGCTCAGAAGCTCATCCGCAGCAAGGCCTTCGAACATGTCTCTGGAAGACAAGGTCGTGCTCTTCGAGACAACCTTGCTGTCGAGGCCCCCCTTATCGATGACGATGTCGACTTTGTCCTTGAACTTGTAGACGTCGTTGCCCAAACCACCCATGAGGATGTTCGGACCTTCGCCGCCGCCGCCAATCAAGGTATCGTTGCCGTCGCCGCCATCGAGCACGTCGATGCCATCACCGCCGTCGAGAACGTCATCGCCCGCATTGCCGTAGAGCAGATCGCGGCCGTTGCCGGCGGTCACCTTTTCACCGGCTGCACTGCCGACAAAGCGGTCGTCCAGGACCTTGGTCGCATCAGTATTCAAATCGACCAGGATCGACTGATTGGCGCGACCCCAATTGGTGAATTGCAGCTTGGAGATGTCAAGATCAACAGCTTCGGAGGCGCTGGTGAACCTGATGGTATCAATGCCTGCCGCAGAGCCTTGAACAGCTTTGGCGTCAAAAATCACATTTCCGCTGAAGGTAAGCGTCTTAGCGGTCGGGGTGTCAGCGAAGCGGATCAAGTCTATTGCATGGAGATCGCCAAGCTTTGCAGAGCCGTGGATTTCCACCACGTCAGTCTGTGCGGCATCATCCGTATCTGAGTCAGTTGTCAGAGTGCCAAAGATGTTTGTTCCGGAAACCCCCTCATTGACGAGGAAAGTGTCATTGCCTCCTTTGCCAACAACAATTCCTGCTGCTCCATATAGGCCAACTCGATCGGAGTTTTCACCGGCCATGAGGTTGTCAGCATCCGTGAAAGCAAAGAGGGTGGTGAAGGCGGCAGCGCTACCCGACCGTTGGAACCCGGACGCCGCAAAGGTGCTCCAGAAGGTGGCGAGCGATCCTTGAAAATCATCAATTCCGTAGACTTCGGTTCCACCCGCATTGCGCACGCTTATGCTGGTGATTGTCCCGCCGGTTGGAACGGTGCCATTGTACGAGAAATTATTGCCATGAAAGGTTATGCTATAGCCATTTGTGGCATTGTGCAGAGTGAAATTGCCGCTGCCGGGAGTGCCTTGAACCGACGCACCGACCAGAACCTCATCGAGAGACAGATTGGTAACATCATTATTGAAATCGAAATTAGCCATGGTGACCCCTTCTTCGCCCATTTTCGGGCATTTGGAATGTAATGTCATATTATTCCATAATCTGGGGCACGTAGGCAATCCTCATTAAGAATAAAGTTCCCAACCTGTTGTGAATGAAACCAGGGGAGAAGGCACATCAATGCAGTTACATAACTGCGATCCAAAGCCTCCAGCTTAACCCACCCAAGATAG
>JALYFY010000024.1 GCA_030777385.1 Pseudomonadota bacterium
TTCGGTCTGGCAGGCGCGGGCCTCCAGGGCCTGCTGCGCAATCCGCTTGCCGACACGGCCGTGTTCGGCGCGCCGCAGGCCGCAAGCTTCGGGGCAGTGCTGGTGATCTATTCCGGCCTCGTCGGCACCCTGTCCTGGGCCCTGCCGTTCGCCGCCATCGCAGGAGCCCTCCTGTCCATCGCTCTTGTGGTTGCGGTCGCGGGACGCGGCGCCACCATCGTGGTTCTCGTGCTCGCCGGCCTTGCGGTCGGAAGCCTTGCGGGGGCGGGCACGTCGCTGGCCATCAGCCTCTCGCCCAATCCGTTTGCGGTGACGGAGATCGTGTTCTGGCTGCTCGGCTCCTTCGAGGACCGCTCGGCCGTTCACGTTCTCCTGGCGGCCCCGTTCATCCTCCTGGCCTCTGTTCTCATCCTTCTCGCCTCCCCGGGCCTGCGCGCCCTGGCGCTCGGCGAGGAAACGGCCCGCAGCCTCGGGGTCAACGTGCCGCTGCTGAGAGGCCTGATCGTTGCAGGCGCTGCGGTGGGAACAGGCGCATCCGTGGCGGTGGCCGGCTCCATCGGCTTCGTCGGTTTGGTGGCGCCCCACATCGTGCGCCCCTTCATGGGCTACGATCCCGCCCGCACCCTCGTCCCTGCAGGCCTGACCGGAGCGGCGCTGCTGCTCGCCGCCGATTGCGCCGTTCGCCTCATCCCATCGAGCCAGGAGGTCAAGGTCGGCGTGCTGACGGCGCTCCTGGGCGTCCCGTTCTTCCTCTGGGTGATCGCCCGCCGCAGGGCGGAGCTCGCGGAGACGCCCGCATGACAGCCGTCCTGGAAACCCGCTCCCTGCTGGTGGACCTGGGCGGCAGGCGCGCCCTGTCCGGCATCGACCTCTCGCTCG
Organism: Pseudomonadota bacterium; assembly: GCA_030777385.1. Classification (GTDB taxonomy): domain Bacteria; phylum Pseudomonadota; class Alphaproteobacteria; order Rhizobiales; family Beijerinckiaceae; genus Microvirga. The sequence continues at coordinate 880 of JALYFY010000024.1, forward strand.
AGCCCGGGCGTTTCACGGTGGTCATCGGCCCCAACGGCGCCGGCAAGACCACGCTGCTGCGGGCTCTCGCCGGCCTGCAGGAGCCCTCCCGCGGAGGCGTGCTTCTGAACGGCCTGTCCGTTGCCCGGATGCGGGCCGCCGAGCGGGCGCGCTCCATCGCCTATCTGCCGCAGGGCGCAGGCATCGCCTGGCCCCTGCCGGTCAAAAGCATCGTGGCCCTCGGCCGATTGCCGCACGGGGAAAAGCCCGACGCTCTGCCGCCTGGGGGCCGGGATGCCGTCGCGTCCGCTCTTGCGGCGGTCGGGCTGCAGGGCTTCGAGGAGCGTCCGGCCACAGCCCTTTCCGGGGGCGAGCGAGCCCGGGTGCTGCTCGCCCGCGCCCTGGCGACGCAGGCTGCCGTGCTCCTGGCGGACGAGCCCGTGGCAGCGCTCGACCCGCGCCACCAGCTGGTCGTGCTCGCCGGTCTCAAAGCCCTCGCAGGGTCCGGCACGACGGTTGTGGCGATCATGCACGACCTGACGCTCGCGGCCCGCTTCGCCGATGCCATCGTGCTCCTGAACCGGGGAGCCGTCGAGGCCTTCGGCCCGCCGGAGGCTGTTCTGACCGAGGCGCGGCTTGCCGGCGCCTTCGGCATCGGGGCCCGGGTGTTTCGCGAGGCGGGACACCTCGTGGTGGTGGCGGAAAGCTCCCTGCCAGGGGCATGAAAGGTGTGCTTTGAGCGCATCCGATAAGCAACAGGCTTACATTGACAAAGAGGTGAGCCCGTCCGATACCCCAGGGCAGGGTATCGGCAAGGCTATGAATCGGCAGGATTTCAAGAAGACGCTCATCGTTGTCCATGATCTCGTGATGACGGGTGTTGCCGTTCTCGCGACTTTCTTCGTGCGCTTCGAAGGCCCGCTTCTGAACGAGCGCCTGGTTCACCTGCCGCTGTTTCTGCCCCCCTTCATCGCCTTTGCCGGGGCGATCTACTGGTTCTCCCAGCTCTACCGGTCCAAGTGGCGCTTTGCCTCCCTGCCGGATCTTTTCAACATCTTTCGCGCCTCCGGCATTCTCGCGCTGACCCTGCTGGTGGTCGACTACATCCTGGTCTCGCCGCAGTTCCTCGGGGCCTTCTTCTTCGGCAAGATCTCGATCGCCTTGTACTGGCTGATGCAGATGTTCCTGCTGGGCGGTCCGCGGCTGGCCTTCCGCTACCTGAAATATGCCCGCTCCCGCCATACCCTGCAGCATGACGCGAGCACGCCGACCCTGCTGCTCGGGCGCGGCAGCGACATCGAGGTGATCCTGCGGGCCATCGAGGCGGGCACCGTCAAGAAGATGCAGCCCAAGGGCATCCTGTCCTACCGCTCCGACGATCTCGGGCAGTCCATGCGCGGCGTTCCGGTGCTGGGCACGTTCGACGATCTCGACCAGGTGATCCAGGAGTTCCAGGAGCGGGGCATCCCGATCCGCCGCCTGGTGGCGACGCCAAGCGCATTGATGCCCGAGGCGAACCCGGACAGGCTTCTCGCCCGCGCGCGCCGCCTCGGCCTGCCGCTGGTGCGGGTCACGAGCCTGGGCGAAGGCATGCGCAATGCGGAGCTCGCACCCCTGGAAATCGAGGATCTGCTCCTGCGCCCCACAGTGCAGATCGACCGGCAGCGGCTCGAGCATTTCATCCGCGGCAAGCGCGTGCTCGTCACGGGCGGCGGCGGCTCCATCGGGTCGGAGATCTGCACCCGCGCCGTGGCCTTCGGGGCAAGCGACCTCATGGTGCTGGAAAGCTCCGAGCCGTCCCTGCACCACATCCTGGAAAACCCGACCCTTCTGTCGAGCGACACCAACGTGGACGGCGTCATCGCCGACGTGCGCGACCGGGAGCGCGTGCGGGAGGTGATGAACGAGTTCAGGCCCGACGTGGTCTTCCATGCGGCCGCCCTCAAGCACGTTCCCTATCTGGAGAAGAACTGGACGGAAGGGATCAAGACCAACGTCTTCGGCTCCGTGAACGTGGCGGATGCCGCGGTGGAGGCGGGTACCGCCACCATCGTGATGATCTCCACCGACAAGGCCATCGATCCGGTCTCCATGCTCGGCGCCACCAAGCGCTTTGCCGAGATGTACGGGCAGGCGCTCGATGCCGAGTTCATGGGCCGCAACGGCGCCACCCGCATCATTGCCGTGCGCTTCGGCAACGTGCTGGGCTCCGTGGGCTCCGTGGTGCCCAAGTTCAAGGCGCAGATCGCCCGGGGCGGGCCGATCACGGTCACCCATCCCGACATGGTGCGCTACTTCATGACCACCCGCGAGGCGGCGGACCTGGTGCTCACCTCCGCCTCCCATGCGGAGGAGGGCCGGGCGCTGACGGTCCAGTCGAACGGCGACGAGCGTGCTTCCGTCTATGTGCTCAAGATGGGCCAGCCCGTTCGCATCTATGAGCTCGCCGAGCGCATGATCCGGTTGGCCGGCTACGAGCCGGGCGAGGACATCGAGATCCAGGTCACCGGCACGCGCCCCGGCGAGCGGCTGCACGAGATTCTCTTCGCCCGCGAGGAGCCGCGCACCGAGATCGGCATCGACGGCGTCATGGCGGCCAAGCCCATCTTCGCGGACCGCTCGCGGGTCGATCACTGGCTGACGGTTCTCTCTCGCGCCATCGCCGACGGGGACCGGGTCTCGGCCGAGCGCGTGTTCGAGGAAGCGATTCCGGAGTTCAAGCGCCGGAAGCCTGCGCCGCCTCCTGCCGCGCCATTGCCGCAAGCGCGTCTCGCGTCGAACTGACCGGCTGCCAGCCCAATCCCCGCAGGGCCTCCGGGCTCGCCACCAGGGAGCCTGCCAGACGCTGGTACACCTCGCCCCGTCCAGCGAGCGTGGCCGCCCCTCTGAGAACGAACGACGGAACCGAGATCAGGCCCGGCCCGCGGCCCAGGCCCTGGCGCAGGGCCGCCACGATCTCAGGAATGGTCACCGGCTCCGGATCGGCAACGATGAAGGGACGCCGCAAGGGGCCTGGCGCCCTCAGGATCGTGTCGACCCCTGCTGCCAGATTATCGAGGGAGACAAGCGAGCGCTTCGCCTTCACGCCCCCCAGCGGCAGCGGCCAGGGCGACTGCGCCAGGCCGAGCAGGGCCGCCATGTTGCCCTTCACGCCGGGCCCGTAGACGAGCACCGGGCGCAGGGCCGCCCAGTCGAGCCCGAGCTCGGAGAGGCCCTTCTCGGCCTCCAGCTTGGAGCGGCCGTAGGGGTCGGTGGGCTGCGCCTCCTGAGCCTCGGTCAGCACGCCCTCGGCCGTGGGCCCGCTCTGGGCCCGGATGGAGGAGAGAAACACGAAGCGCTTCACGCCTGCCCGCTCGGCCGCCTGCGCGAGCCTGACGGTCGCCTCCGTGTTGATGGCCCGGTAATCGTCCTCCGGGCGTCCCGACATGGCATGCGCCAGGCCCGCGGAGTGGATCACCATGTCCACGTCGCGAAGCGCCGCCGCCATGTTGTGGGGCGAGGCGATGTCGCCGATCACGGCGCCCGACGCGCCCGCCGGCACCTCGGACGGCCGGCGCAGCAGCACCCGCACCCGGTAGCCGCGCCTGGGCAATTCGCTCAGCAGATGGCGGCCGATGAAACCCGTGGCGCCGGTCAGGGCAATCAGGGGTGCGTTCATCGGGAAACCTCCAAAGGAATTTTCTGGCGTGGCGTGGAAAAGCGCCTGAGGACCAGGCCGGCGAGGACGATCCCTAAGACGAGGGCTGCAAGTTGCACGGCGCCCGAGGACCAGACCAATGTCATAGCGGCGAGGCCGGCGAGGACAAGGTTGAGCCCGAACACATAAGCGCTGACCTGAAGCGCCGAGAAGCCGTTGTCGGTGGCCTTCTGGTAGAAGTGGCTGCGATGGGCCTCCCAGACTTTTTCACGTCGCGCGAGACGGCGCAGCAGGGTGATGGTGGCGTCCATCAGGTAATAGAGCGGCAGCAGGATTGCGGCCGCGAGAGCGCCGGTTCCGGCAAGCTGCAGCAGCATCCAGCCGACGAGCAGGCCGATGGGGAGAGAGCCGACATCACCGAGAAAGAGGCGGGCGACAGGTTTGTTGAAGGGCGCAAAGCCGAGAAGCGCACCGCAGAGGGCGAGAGCCATCCAGACGACCAGGGGGCTCGAATCCTGATAGAGCCAATGATCCAATGGCGCGAGGGCCGTTGCCACGAGAGCCACCACCGGGAAAAACGCGGTGATCGGGATCATCTCCGCCACAGTGATCCAGTCGATCCCGTCCATGAAGTTGACGAGGTTCACGAACCAGACGCCGCCGAACACGAGGATGATCTGCTCAAGAATGAGCGGAACCGCCTCCGGGAGCACCCGTGCATCGCCGATCAGCACCACCGCTGTGACTGCCACAACCTGCAGCAGCAGACGAGGAATGGGAGGCAATGGTCGGATGTCGTCCACGGCTCCGACGATGGCAAGCATCACGGCGGCTGCGGCAACGACGAGAAATGTCCCAGCCGGCGCATCCATAATCAGCAGAACGGCGCATGCCACGATGAGGCTCGCGCCGACGACGGCGATGCC
>JALYFY010000025.1 GCA_030777385.1 Pseudomonadota bacterium
TGACGGAGGAAGGACGCGATGCCGGCTCGCGCAGGAGCGTGCTTGCCGCGCCCTCTCCCCGCGCCACGTACCGCCTGCAGTTCCACAAGGACTTCACCTTCGACGATGCGGTGAAGATCGTGCCCTACCTGGCGCAGCTCGGCATCAGCCATGTCTATGCCTCGCCCATCCAGACGGCGGCTCCCGGCTCCACCCACGGCTACGACATCGTCGATCACTCGACCATCAACCCGGAACTCGGCGGAGAAGAAGGCTTCCGACGCTTGTCGCAAGCCATAAAAGAGCACGGCCTGAAGCTCGTCCTCGACATCGTGCCCAATCACATGGGCGTCGGCGGCGAGGCCAACGGCTGGTGGCTCTCCGTGCTGGAATGGGGACGGCTCTCGCCGGTGGCGGAAGCCTTCGACATCGACTGGGAGCGGCCAGGGGCCGACGGCAAGCTCATCGTTCCGTCGCTTGGCGGCCTCTACGGCGAGGTGCTCGAGCGAGGCGAGCTTCAGCTGAAGTTCGATCCCGACGAGGGAAGCTTCAGCGTCTGGCATTGGGAACACCGCTTCCCGATCTGTCCGACCACCTACCCGGCGGTGCTCGATCATGCGCTGGCGGCTCTCAACGATGCCGCCAAAGGCGGCGAACTCCGCACGCTGACCGAACGCCTGCGGACGATGGCCAAACAGACCTCCTCCCTCGCTGCCCTGCCGGACGAGGCCGAGGGGCTGAAGCGCCGGCTGGCTCAAGCTGTTGCTGCTGCACCGGCCGTCCGCAAGGCCATCGACAGTGCCGTCGGCGCCATCAATGGCACGCCGGACAATCCGGAGAGCGTCAATACCCTGCACCGCCTCCTGGAGGCCCAGGCATACCGCCTCTCCTACTGGCGGGTGGCATCGAGCGACATCAATTACCGCCGCTTCTTCGACATCAACACCCTGGCGGGCATGCGGGTTGAAATCCCGGAAATCTTCGAGAAGACGCACGAACTGATCCTTCGGCTGGTGAACGAGGATCTCGTCCATGGGCTCAGGATCGATCACATCGACGGACTCGCGGACCCCGAGGGCTACACCCGCGCCCTCCAGGCGAAGGTGGGTCCCGGCTTCTACGTGGTGGCCGAGAAGATCCTGGAGCCCGGGGAGGAGCTTCGTCCCTGGCCTGTCGCCGGAACCTCGGGCTATGACGTGCTCAACATCATAGACGGCGTGCTGGTGGCCCATGAGGCAGGTGATGCCTTCGAACGCATCTACCGGGATGCATCCGGCCTTGCCGGTTCTTATGAGGAGCTTCTCGAAGGGGCAAAGGTCGAGATCACGGAGAAGAACTTCGCCAGCGAGCTTGAGGTGCTGGCCTCGGACATCAAGGCCATCGCCGATGCCGGCCGCCGCACCCGTGACTACACGGTCTTCGCCCTGCGCCGGGCGCTTGTCGAAGTCATCGCCGCCTTCCCGGTCTATCGCAGCTACCTTGGCGAAGGCGAACCGGCGCCCGAGGATATACGGCTGATCGAGGAGACGATCGAGAAGGCCAAGCAGTCCAGCGCCCTTCCCGACCGCACGGTGCATGATTTCATCGCCTCGGCTCTTCTCGGCCGGGTCCAGGCCAACGATGCCGGCGACATCCGGCGCTTCCGCCGCCGCTTCCAGCAGCTCACGGGTCCGGTCATGGCCAAGAGCCTGGAGGATACCCTGTTCTACCGCTATGGCCGCCTGATTGCCCTCAACGAGGTAGGGGGCGATCCGGGGCACTTCGGCCTCACGCCGGATGCGTTTCATAGGCTCAATGCGGACCGCGCCCGCAACTGGCCGCATGCGATGATCGCCACGACGACGCATGACACCAAGCGCGGCGAGGATGCCCGCGCCCGCTTGATCGCATTGTCCGAAATGCCCGAGGAGTGGTCCAACGTTCTCGACCTCTGGCGCGAGCTCGTTTCCCCTCACCTCACCCAGGTGAACGGTGCACCGGCCCCTGACGCGAACGATCAGGTGATCCTGCTCCAGGCACTCCTCGGCGCCTGGCCGCTCGAGCTTCTGGAGGGTGCGGGCAGCAAGCAGCTTGCCTCCTTCCGCGAGCGCATGGAGGGCTATCTCACAAAGGCGCTCCGCGAGGCCAAGCGGCACACGAGCTGGGTCGATCCGAACGAGGATTACGAGGCTGCCGCCCTGAAACTTCTGCATGCGGTGCTCGATCCGAAGAACCCCATCCTGGAGCAGGTGCGCCCCCTTGCCCGGCGGCTCTCCGAACTCGGCATGTTGAACGGCCTGTCGCGCACGGTTCTCAAGATGACGCTCCCCGGCGTGCCGGACATCTATCAGGGCACCGAGTTCTGGGATTTCTCGCTGGTGGATCCTGACAACCGCAGGCCGGTGGATTACAAGGAACGCGCCAAGGCCCTAGAGACGAATGCACCTCTTGACGCCCTGATGGAGAGCTGGACCGACGGCCGCATCAAGCAGCGCATTCTCTCTGTCCTGCTTCATGACCGCAGCCAATCCCCTGCCCTTTATGCCGAGGGTGACTACCAGCCCTTGCAGGCTGATGGACCCCGCTCATCGAACCTTCTGGGCTTCGTGAGACAGCGCGGCACGGACGCTCTTGCGGTCGTCGTCCCACGCCTGTGGGCTGGTCTGACCGATGGAGGCAGCCTGTCCCTAGATGCCGCCGTTTGGCGCAACACGACACTTCCCCTGCCTGAAGGCAGATGGCGGAATGTGATAACAGGGGACGAGATTGAAACCGGCAGGAGCCCAACTGGGCTCAGCGACCTCATGGGGACCATACCCTTTGCGGTTTTGAAGCGTGTCGGGAACGGGAGAGATCCGCGTTAACAAAGGCTCCCGAATCCCCTGCGATCGGGGCCTCTCCGTCTGGTCTGCGCCACGCCCTGCACCATAATGAAGAGCGCCTGCCGGGGATGCCGTCCCGGGTGCGGCTATGGGACAAATCACATGAAGGGGGATGCCAAATTGGCCGAGAACCGTGAGGGACCGCAGAGCGCATCGGCGCGCCCGGCTGAACCGCGATCGGTTGCGGAGATCGTCAATACGGGCGATCCCTTCTCGGTGCTTGGCCCTCATGAAACGGCGCCGGGGACCTGGGAGGTTCGCGCGATCCTGCCGGATGCGCAAGCTGTCACGGTGCTGGACCGCGATGGGCAGACCGTTCTCGCCGGGATGGACAAGAGGCTTCCCGACGGCTTCTTCGTCGGCTCCTTCAGGGCATCAGGCCGACCCGATTACAGGCTGCGCGTCGAGAGGAACGGTTCGACTGAGATCCGGCACGATCCCTACAGCTTCGGCACCTTTCTCACCGACGACGACCTCCTGCAGATCGGCGAGCCCACGAGCGACGCGGTCTATACCAAGCTCGGTGCCCATCATCTGGACCTCGGAGGCATTCAGGGTTTCCTCTTCACCGTCTGGGCGCCCAACGCCCGCCGGGTCAGCGTGGTGGGAGACTTCAACCTCTGGGATGGACGCTGCCATCCCATGCGGCGGCGGCACGAGGGCGGCATCTGGGAGCTGTTCATTCCGGACGTCACGCGGGACCAGCGCTACAAGTTCGAGGTGATCGGGCTGCACGGCAACCTGCTCGCGTTGAAGGCCGACCCGATTGCCTTCGCGGCGGAGCACCCGCCGGCAACGGCATCCATTCTCAAAGGAACGCCTGAATTCAACTGGCAGGACGATGCCTGGATGAAGGCACGGGCGGCGCAGAATCATCGCAAGGCGCCGATGTCGATCTACGAGTGCCATCTCGGTTCGTGGGCGCGCGTACCGGAAGAGGGCAACCGCAATCTCACCTACCGCGAATTGGCCGTGCGGCTCATCCCCTATGTGAAGAACCTGCGCTTCACGCATATCGAGCTGCTGCCGATCACCGAATTTCCGTTCGACGGTTCCTGGGGCTACCAGCCGATCTCGCTTTTCGCGCCCACGAGCCGCTTCGGCACACCGGAGGATTTTGCGGCCTTCGTGGAGACTGCCCACGCGGCCGGAATCGGCATCATTCTGGATTGGGTGCCGGCGCACTTTCCGAACGATCCGCACGGGCTGTCGTTCTACGACGGCACGCATCTCTATGAACATGCCGATCCTCGCCTGGGCTTCCACCAGGATTGGGGCACCTACATCTACAATTACGAACGCAAGGAAGTGGCGAGCTTTCTCGTCGCGAATGCCCGCTTCTGGCTGGAGCGCTATCACCTCGACGGCTTGCGGGTCGATGCGGTGGCCTCCATGCTCTACCTCGACTACTCGCGAAAGCCCGGGGAGTGGATTCCCAATCGCTACGGCGGCAACGAGAATCTCGGCGCCATCGACTTCCTGCGCAAGATGAACGAAGTCGCCTACGCGACCTCGCCGGGTGCGGTCACCATCGCGGAGGAGTCGACCGCGTGGCCGGGTGTTTCGCAGCCGACCTATACGGGGGGCTTGGGCTTCGGCTTCAAGTGGAACATGGGCTGGATGCACGACACCTTGCGCTACATCAGCAAGGATCCGGTTTTCCGGCGCCACCACCATCACGATCTGACCTTCGGCCTGCTCTATGCCTTCTCGGAAAACTTCATTCTGCCGCTGAGCCATGACGAGGTCGTGCACGGTAAGGGCTCTCTCATCGGCAAGATGCCCGGCGACCAATGGCAGCGGTTTGCCAACCTGCGCGCTTATTACGGCTTCATGTGGGGACATCCCGGCAAGAAGCTCATCTTCATGGGCTGCGAGATCGCGCAGGAGCGGGAGTGGAA
>JALYFY010000026.1 GCA_030777385.1 Pseudomonadota bacterium
ACCCACGATTTCAGCCTCATGGACCAGCTCGACGTCCGCCGCCTCGTGCTCGGCGACGGCCGGCTGCACATCGACGAGTAGGCCGGATGAGCGCCCTGCCCCAACCGCGATCGAGGAAGGCTGCAGCCCCGGACGGGCAGAAGCGGGGCCTGCCCGCCAACTTGAGCCGCAACGCCCCTCTCGTTGCGGCGGACTCGGCAGGCGGGCAGGCGCTTGCGGCCGTGATCGCCATCCTGACCTTCCTGGCGGCGCTCTGCGCCGGCGGAGCGGAGCTGGTCGCCGCCAGTTCCGCCCAATGGCGCTCCGAGATCGCCCGCGAGGTCACCATCCAGATCCGCCCCAATCCGCAGCGCTCCATCGACCAGGATGTGGAGCGCGCGGTGGCGCTCGCGCGCCGGGCGCCAGGTGTGGAGCAGGCCCAAGCCTTCACAAAGCAGGAGTCTGAGCGCCTGCTCGAGCCGTGGCTCGGGACGGGCCTCAACTTCAACGACCTGCCGGTGCCGCGCCTGATCGTGATCAAGATCCAGGAGAACGCCAGGCCCGATTTCAGCGGTCTCAGGCAATCTCTTCAGAACGAGGTGCCCGGAGCGACCTTGGACGACCACGCGCTCTGGGTCTCCAGGCTTTCGACCATGGCCAACACCATCATCAGCATCGGGGTGTTCCTGGTCGCCCTGGTGCTCGTGGCGGCAGGCCTTGCGGTCATCTTCGCCACCCGGGGCGCCATGGCGGGCAACCGGGAGGTGGTGGACGTGCTCCACTTCGTGGGCGCCAACGATGACTTCATCGCCCGGGAGTTCCAGCGCCACTTCTTCAGGCTCGGCCTTCGCGGCAGCGCGCTTGGGGCTGGAGCCGCCCTTCTCCTGACCCTTCTCCTGGGGCTCCTGGCCCGCTCCTGGCGGGCAAGCCCGGCAGGCGATCAGATCGAGGCCATGTTCGGCGCCTTCACGATCAGCTGGACCGGCTATGCGGTGGTCGTCCTCATTGCGCTTCTGGTCGCCGTGGTCACGGGCATCGTGTCGCGGCTGACCGTGAGACGCTTTCTTAACGAAAATGGTTGATGGTGATTGTTAACACGGAAATAGAGGGTTGCCTCTCCATTGCCGCATTCTCCACTATCCTCGTCCAGGATGACCTCGCGAACGCAAGCCTGGACGACGCCAAGCGCCATGGACTCCACCGAGGCCGTAGGTTGGGGCTGGACGATGTCAGCATCGCCTAAGCTCCCGGCCAAACGGTCCTGGACGCGCCGTGTGCTCAGCCTCGGCTTCTGGAGCGTCAGCCTCGCCCTGATCGTTGGTTTCCTGGGCTTTCTGGGCTTCGTCTACAGCCTCAACCGCTTCGAGCGGGCTCCCGAAACCCGGGCCGACGGGATCGTGGCGCTCACCGGCGGGGCGCAGCGGATCGGCGAAGCCATCGATCTTCTGGCCCAGGGCTATGCCAAGCGCCTCCTGATCTCAGGCGTCAACGAAAAGACCAGCCGCGAACAGATCTCCAGCCTCAATCCAGGCCAGCGGCGGCTGTTCGATTGCTGCGTGGACCTCGACTATCGGGCCCGCAACACCATCGGCAACGCTATCGAAACCAGGCGCTGGACGGAACAGAACGGGTTCGACGCCATCATCGTGGTCACCTCGAACTACCACATGCCCCGCACCCTGGTGGAGCTCGACCACGCCCTGCCGAACCTCCAGAAGATCCCCTATCCGGTGGCCGCCACCATCGACCCCCATGACTGGTGGCACACCCCGGCGGTGGCCCGGGTGATCTTCACGGAATACCTGAAGTTCCTGGCGGTGTGGGTGCGGACCCGGTTCGAGGACGACCCGGAGCGCTCCTCGGTGGCCCACATCATCAGCGGGGGAGCCCCGTCCAAGCGGCAGATGATCGCCGAGCCTCTCTGGCGCTAGGGCTACGGCGGATGATCCCGGCCATCGGATCGGTCCTAAAAGCGGAGTCCACTTTTGGGTCCGATGCTTTAAGGTGAGCGCATCCGCGGACGCGTCCTGCTCCGCTTTTCCTTTCAAGAAGCCATGCTGATCGTCCGCTCCCTCCTGTTCAACGTCGCCTTCTACGCCAACCTGGTTCTCTGGCTGGTCCTGCTGTTTCCCGGCCTCCTGGTGCCGCCCCGGGTCTTCATGCAGGGGGTCAAGCTGTGGGGCCGCTCATCCCTTTGGCTTCTGCGGGTGATTGTGGGAACGAAGATCGAGATTCGCGGCCTGGAGAAGATCCCGCCGGGCGGGGCGCTGGTGGCGTCCAAGCACCAGTCCTTCCACGAAACCTTCACGTTGGTCACGATCCTGGACGATCCGACCTACATCCTGAAGCGCGAGCTGATGTGGATCCCGCTCTTCGGCTGGTACCTGTGGAAGGCAGGCTGCGTCCCTGTCGACCGCAAGGCAGGCTCTCTGGCTCTGGTGCAGATGACCGCACGGGCCAAGGAGGAAGCCCGCCATGGGCGCCAGATCATCATCTTTCCCGAAGGAACGCGCCGGCCGCCGGGCGCTCCTGCGGCCTACAAGTACGGCGTTGCGCATCTCTATCAGAATCTCGGCTTTCCCTGCATTCCGGTGGCCCTGAACACCGGCCTCTTCTGGCCCCGGCGCCAGTTCATCCGCC
>JALYFY010000027.1 GCA_030777385.1 Pseudomonadota bacterium
AGCCGGTCTGGCCGGGATTCGGTCACGCGGAGTTCAAGGCGACGGCGGCGGGAGCCGACATCCCAGGCTATGTGCAGAAGGGCGACGAATACACCTATGCCAAGCACGGCTTCGTGGCCACGAGCTATACGCTCACCACGGACCAGTACGGCACGCAGCTCGACCCGCCGGCCCATTGGGACGAATACGGCGCCACGATCAGCGACCTTCCACCCACTTATGCGGTGCGCCCGCTCGTGGTGATCCCGATCCATGAGAAAGTGGCAGCCGATCCGAACTATCACCTGAGCGTGCAGGATGTGCGCGACTGGGAGAGCCGCAACGGGCGGATCCCGGAAGGCGCCGTCGTGATGGTGCGCTCGGACTGGTACAAGGGCTGGAACGACCCGGCCCGGTTTGCCACCAAGCCGCATCCGGGGGTCAGCCTCGATGCGCTCAAGTTCCTGCATCTCGAGCGCAAGATCCTGTTCCACGGCCATGAGCCGCTCGACACGGACACCACGCCGACGCTGGAAGGTGAGTCGTGGCTTCTCCACAATCACTTCACCCAGGCCGAGGGCGTGGCCAACCTCGACAAGGTGCCCGAGGCCGGAGCCCTCATCTCCATCGGCTTCGCCAAGCCCCTTGGCGGCACGGGCGGCTACGCCCGCTATGTCGCCATTGCTCCGGCGGACTGGCAGCACGGTGTGACGGTGGCGGATGCTCCAGGCGCACCCCTGCCGAAGCAGAGCGCTCCGCTACGCCGCGACGAGAAGGGCGTGATGCGCCCTCAAGCCGGCGCGAAGTAACCTTTCTCGCGAGTGGGCTGCGTCCCAGCAGCTCACTCGTTCTCACCGATAGGGCTATTTCCGCACGGACCAGAAACCCTATATCTGGCGTCTTGATCACGCCGGCTCCCAGGGTCTGCAAGGACGGAGCCGACACGCGGAATAAAGGAGCAAGCCCATGGCACTCAACGACAATCCAGTGTGGTTCATCACGGGCTGCTCCACGGGCTTTGGCCGGGAGCTTGCCCAGCTGGTGCTCCGGCGCGGCTGGCGCGCGGTGGTGACCGCCCGCGATGCGTCGCGCGTGCAGGACCTCACCCAAGGCCATGAGGACAGGGCGCTCGCCCTGTCGCTCGACGTCACCCGGAACGACGACATCGTGGCCGCCGTCAAAGAGGCGGAAAGCCGCTTCGGGGCCATCGACGTGCTCGTGAACAATGCAGGCTACGGCTACCAGTCCTCCATCGAGGAAGGCGACGAGGCCGAAATCCGGGCCCAGTTCGACACCAACGTCTTCGGCCTCGCGGCCATGACCCGCGCCGTGCTTCCGGGCATGCGGGCGCGCCGCCGCGGGCACATCGTCAACATCTCGTCCCAGGCCGGCTTCATCGGCTACGAAGGCTCAGGCTACTATGCCGCCACCAAGCATGCGGTGGAGGGGCTGTCCGATGCGCTCGCCAAGGAAGTCGCGCCGCTGGGCATCAAGGTCACCTGCGTGGAGCCCGGACCCTTCCGCACCGATTGGGCGGGCCGCTCCCTGCAGCAGCGCCGCCCTGCAATCTCCGATTACGCGAGCACGGTCGGCGCACGCCTTGAAGCAACGGCGAACTACAGCGGCAAGCAGCCCGGCGATCCGGTGCGCGCCGTCGAGGCCATCGTCACGGCCGTAGAGGCGGACAACCCGCCCAAGCACCTGGTTCTGGGATCCATTGCGCTCGACGGCATCCGCAACAAGCTGAAAGAGACGCTTGCCGAGGTCGAGGCCTGGGCCGATACGAGCCGAGGGGCCGATTACCCGGAGAGCGGGCGCTGAAAACAGGTTTGCGCCTGTCGCATGTTGAAAGCTAACATGAACGGCCTCGACCGCTATGGGCAGTCGGGGCTGCCTTCTGTTTAGGCATGCTCGTCACCTCCTCATCATCTTGCCAGGAGCCTACCGGCCATGAGCCTTGAGTCCGTTCGCGCCTTTCTTGCCCAAAACGCACCGGATATCGAGATCATCGAAATGCAGACGAGCACCGCCACCGTCGCGCAAGCGGCCGAGGCGCACGGCGTGGAGCCGGCAAGGATTGCCAAGACATTGTCCCTCCGCGTCGGGGAACGAAGCTTCCTCGTGGTCACGAGCGGCACAGCCCGCCTGGACAACCGCAAGGTCAAGGCCGCGTTCGGCGGCAAGGTATCGATGCTGGATGCGGAGCAGGTTCAGGCGCTCACCGGTCATCCCGTGGGCGGTGTCTGCCCGTTCGGACTGGCAACGCCGCTTCCGGTCTATTGCGACGTCTCGCTGAAGACCTTCGATGAGGTCGTGCCTGCTGCAGGCTCGATCCATACGGCCGTGCGCATCGATCCCCGGCGCATGGCCGAACTTGTCGGAGCCGATTGGGTGGATGTGTGCCAGGAGCAGCAAAGCACCTGAGCACACGACCTGTTATGATCGCGCCCGTTCGATGATCCTGCGGATGCGCAAGGTCAGATCTTCGATGGCGAAGGGCTTGGTGACCATCTCCATGCCCGGCGCCAGAAACCCCGACGCCATGGCAGCCTGCTCTGCATAACCGGTGATGAAGAGCACCTTCAGGTCGGGCCGCACCAGGCGCGCATGATCGGCAAGCTGGCGGCCGTTCAGCCCCGGCAGGCCCACGTCGGTCACCAGAAGATCGATTCGCTGCTTCGACTCCAGCACCTTGAGGCCGGACGGGCCATCCCCCGCTTCCAGGGCGCGATAACCTAAATCCGCGAGAACCTCCAGGATGAGCCCTCTGACCACGGGCTCATCCTCGACCACGAGAACCGTTTCTCCGGTCTCCGCCCGATGCGCTTCGTTCAGGGCCGTTGCTGCAACTTCACCGGCAAGCTCACCATGATAGGGAGGCAGATAGATCTTGACGGTGGTGCCTCTCCCGACCTCGCTATAGATCCGCACATGGCCTTCGGATTGCTTGGCAAAGCCATAGACCATGGAAAGGCCGAGGCCAGTTCCCTCCCCGATCGGCTTGGTTGTGAAGAACGGATCGAAGGCCTGAGCCAGGACATCGGCCGGCATGCCGCTTCCTGAATCGGATACGCAGATCATCACATAGGGACCGGGCGCAAGATCCTGCTGAGTAGCAGCGTACGCGCCGTCCAGGTGCGAACGCGACGTTGCGATGATGAGCTTGCCGCCCTCGGGCATGGCGTCTCTCGCGTTGATCGCGAGGTTGAGGATGGCGCTCTCCAGCTGGTTGGGGTCGCACAAGGTCAGCGGCAGATCCTCGGCCGTCACGATCTCGAGCTGAATCGCCTCGGAGGTGGTCCTTCGAAGCAGTTCCTCCATGGACACGACAAGCCGATTGGCATCGACCGGCTTGGGATCGAGGGGCTGGCGCCGCGCGAAGGCGAGAAGCCGGTGGGTCAGCGCGGCGGCCCGATTGGCCGACTCCGTCGCCGCCTTGGCGTAGCGCACGAGGTTTTCGGTGCGGCCCTGCGCCATGCGGGTCTGCATGAGATCGAGCGAGCCGACGATGCCGGTCAACAGATTGTTGAAATCGTGCGCGATGCCTCCAGTCAGCTGGCCGACGGCCTCCATCTTCTGGCTTTGGCGGAGCTGCTCTTCCAGCTGCTTGCGCTGGGTGACATCGCGGCCGACGCTGTAGAATACATCGCCGGCAGGCGCGAAGGTCCAGTTGATCCAGTGATAGGCTCCGTCCTTCGCCTGAATGCGAATGTCGAAATCCTTGACCGGCTCGCCGCTCCGCAAGGCTTGAAGCAGATCGTTGCTCGGCGCCAGATCGTCGGCATGAATCCACGCTACGAACCGCGTTCCGACGACTTCATCCTCCTCGTAGCCCAGCAGCTCCGTCCAGGCCGGGTTGACGGCCGTGAGGTACCCGTCCGTGTCGCAGACGCTGAAAAGATCGCTCGAGAGGCTCCAGAGGCGGTCGCGCTCGCGTGTGCGCTCCTCAACGCGGCTCTCAAGCTTTTCATTCAGCTCCCGAAGCCTTTCTTCGGATCGCTTCGCGGCGGTGATGTCGTAGATGACGCCGATGAACCGCAGTCCTGCGGTCTCGGCATCTTGGACGTATTCACCGCGTCGGGCCAGCCAGCGCAGTTCACTGTCGTCCGCCCGGTGAATGCGAAACTCCACATACGATGCGCCTTCGGAGCCGGAGCTCTGCTCGACCACAGCCGCGTCACCGGGCACCACGAGCGCGTTGATCGTACGAACCGGCAGGGCATTGCTCGGGTGGAGACCCAGCAGGCGGCAGAACTCGTCCGAAACGCTGACCGTGGCAAAGCCATGCACGTATTCGAAGGTTCCGATGCCGCCGGCGCTCTGCGCAATGCGGAGACGCTCCTCCACATGCTTCTGTTCCGTGATGTCGATGACGACACCGGTAAACCTCAGGGGCTTGTCGTCGCTCCCGAAAAGACAGCGTCCCCGCGCATGGACCCACCGCACCGAACCGTCGGAGCTGAGGAGACGGTACTCCTTGGAGAAGATCTCCGCCCCATTGAGAATGCCTCCGACCGCAAGGCGAATCCTCAGTCGGTCCTCAGGATGAACCGCTTCGAAGAACGCATCCGCCGGCAAGCCCTTCGCCGCCTCCACCGGATCGAGGCCGTGCAGCGCCGCGAATCGTGCATCCCCGGTCAGACGTCCTCTGGGGATATCCCAATCCCAGGATCCGCCGGTTCCGGCAACCGTCAGAGTCAGCCGAAGCCGCTCGTTGGTCTGATCGAGCTCTTTCTGGCTCGCCCACAGGGCGGCCTGTGTTTGCCTGGCCTGATGCGCCTGCGTGACGTCCACCTGCGTCGAGAGGAAGAACAGGGGCTCCCCGCTCCTGTCGCCGATGGGCGTGATGAAAAGATGGTTCCAGAAGTGAGACCCGTCCTTGCGCTGGTTCAAGAGCTCGACGGAGATCGCCCGTCCGGAAGCGACCGCCTCACGGATCTGCCCAACCGTGTCTTCGTCCGCTTCGGGCGCCTGCAGAAAGCGGCAATTGCGGCCCATGGCCTCATCGGCCGAATAGCCTGTGATCAGGCAAAAGGCCTCGTTCACGAATACGATCGGGTTGTCGGGCAGGCGCGGATTGGTTGCCACCATGGGCAAGCCCGACCGTTCCAGGGCGGAGAAGATTGAACCTGCCGCCTGACGCAGTTCGTCGGCGG
Organism: Pseudomonadota bacterium; assembly: GCA_030777385.1. Lineage (GTDB taxonomy): Bacteria > Pseudomonadota > Alphaproteobacteria > Rhizobiales > Beijerinckiaceae > Microvirga. The sequence goes on from JALYFY010000027.1 coordinate 5,136, forward strand.
CGGCCTTGATGGCCTCCCTCGTGTCACCCTGGAAAAACGTTTGGGCGGTCATACCTGCCGAGACTTGCTTGAGTTGCTTTCCGATGCCATGGCCTCAACATCGCCCCCGACGACCCGCTCGATAAAGCCTGCAATCAGCTCTTTGAGCGCGGTGAGCGAGGGCAAATCCATGAGCATGGCAATATAGCCTCGGATGTCTCGGTTGCGCACCGAAAAGTTGATGTAGAGAAAGAGCACCAAGCCGTCTGCGGGCCGGTCCTGAGAAATTGCGAACAGCCGGGCGCCATCCCCGCGAAACACTTCGGGCAGGGAGACATTCAGGGAGCGCTTGAGCATGTTCGCCATAGTGGCCAGGCAACCGTTCAGGATCACGTTTCCTGTCTCGGCCAAAGCCTCCTGCTCCAACTCGGCAATCTGCTCGGGAGGCACATCGCTCCCGATGATCGCCCGGACAAGATCAAGGCTGGTTGTTTCAGGAAAGATCAGCAGGGCGCGCCCCGAGAATGCTCCCTCGAACTGCTGCTGAATAGCGACGAGCCCGTCTGTCTCCCGCTCCCCGATCAATCGGGCGGCATCCTCCGGGGGCATGATCTCGATGGCGGGGACGGAGAGAAGGACCTCCTCGCCGATCATCTTGCGCAGGCTCGAGGCAGCCCGGCTCACGCCGATATTGACCAGCTCGGTCAGAGCGTCGCGTTCGAGATCCGTCAAAGCAATTCCGGAGGCCATGAGGTTCACCCGCCGCCCGAGCGCAGGCGCAGGGCCGCCCCGGATATGAATCCCCTGAGCCCGTCCTCGGTCAGCGGCTTGCTGACGAAGGTGGCATTGACCTCCCTTGCCCGTGCGATGACCTCGTCCTGGATGTTGGCCGTGATCACCGCGATCGGCATGGTCGGATGCGCAATGCGCAGCTCGGCCGCCAGTTCGAGACCGTCCTTGTCCGGCATGTTGAAGTCGATCATGGCGAGATCGATCTTCCTCTCGCGCAGGATTTCAAGAGCATCATGGGCATTGCCGGCCTCGATCCGCTCCCATTCCGGCTGCAGCGCTGCCAGGGTCTTGCCTGCGACGATACGCGCCAGCTTGCTGTCGTCGACGATCAGAACGGTTGTTGCCACTCAGGTGCTCCGCGAGAGAATAAGGCTGCCCGGAGCGAGTGGCTCCGCTTCAGGAAACAGGGTATCTGCCTCTTTTAGGGTTTGCATGGAGAATGGCAACCATTCAGCCATCGGCAGGCCCTCCGGCAGATGGGCTTGTCGTTATCAACGACGGGATAATCCAGTCTTTGATGAAGGAATTCTTGCCTGCACCCCGGATGTGCGGCCGCAGAGCCATCAGGATCTGAAGCACTGCCGTATGAAGGTGCTCTGCGTCCGTCAGGTCGACAGCACGGCCCCTGTCCGCCTGAAGCCATCCGAGCAGGGGCTCGGCGTCTTCGACCCTGCACTGCCCCTCCAGAAAGATCATGTGGCCCTCAAGGCGGACGCTCATCCGATCAGCTCCGGGATGTCGAGAATCATCAGAACGCTGCCGTCGCCGAGCAGGGTTGTGCCCATCACGCCGGGCATGCCCGCGAGGATGCCGTCCATCGGCCGCATCAGAACGTCCATACGCTCGGCAAAGCCATCGACCGCAAGCCCCACCAGCTCGTCACCCATGGCCATGACCACGACCTTGATGACGGACGCCGGCTCTGCCGTCTGGGGAGTCTCCAGCAGTGTGGCCAGCCGGACCAGGGGAAGCGTCCGGTCCCTCAGGACAAAGGCCTCGGCTTCCTGAACCGGTAGAATGCGTGCCCTGGGCACGAAAGCCGTCTCGACGATGCCGTCGAGGGGCAGACCATAGAGTTCGCCGCCGACGCGGACGGCCATCACTTTCGTCATGACGAGGGTCAGCGGGAGGGATAGGCGGATCGTGGTGCCCTGCCCCAGCCTGCTTTGGACCCCGATCTGCCCGCCCAAGCGTTCGACCGAGGAGCGCACGGCATCCATTCCGACCCCGCGGCCGGACAGTTCGGTCACCTCCGATGCGGTGGAAAAACCAGGAGCGAAGATCAGATTCACGGCCTCGGCGTCGCTCAGGTGATCGATCTGATCGCCGGAGCCCAGCCCGCGCTCGCGGGCGACGCGCCGAATGGCTGCAGGATCGATCCCCCGTCCGTCATCCTCAACCTCGACGAGAACCCGGTCGCCGTCGCGGCGCGCCCGCAGCGCCACCCTGGCGCCGGGTAGCTTGCCGGCCTGCTGGCGGTTGGCCTCCGGTTCGGCGCCGTGGCCGATGGCATTGCGGAGCACGTGGAGCAGGGGCTCGAACAGGCCCTCGACGACGGACTTGTCAGCCTCCACATCCTCGCCTTCCATCGAAAACTCGATGGTCTTGCCGAGCTGTCCGGCGATCTCCCGGACGGCGCGCGGAAAGCGCCGGAAGATGTCCCGCATGGGCATCATGCGCACATCCATGATCGCCCCGTGCATCTCGGCAACCAGACGGTCGATGGCCGCCTGGCTCGTCTGGATGCCCTGAACGAGATCCTTCCTGTCCATGCCCTCCCCGCCTTGGCCTGCGAGATGCGCCAGCGCGTTCTTGGCGATCACCATCTCGCCGACGAGGTCCGCCAAGCGGTCGATCCGCGCCGCATCCACGCGCAGCATCCGGGCGCTTGCCCCACCGGGCGCAGCTGATGACTGCTCTGCAGCGGCATTGCCCGATGGTGCGCGATGAGCGTCGGCCTGGGTGCCACGGGAGGCTTCGTGCAAGGTCACCTGATCGGGAACGAAGCGGAAGACCGCCCTCACCGCATCGAGGGCTGCTCCCGAGAGGGCCTCGATCCTGAGATTGCAGGCGAAAGGGTCGATTTCCGCCGCGGGAGGCCATGGGTCGCGGCCGGACAGGCGGACGGCGATCAGGTCAGGGACCGAGCGCAGAAGCGCCACGGGATCGTCGCCGGCAAAGAAGCAGTCCGCCCGCGGCGTGTACCGGATGGCCACGAGCGGCGTCATCCCCGCCGTCAGCAGCGCCGGATCGGGGCATGCGGCCTTCAGCTCTTCGATCCAGGCAACATCTCCGGCTGGAATTGCGGGAGCAGTACTGGCCGTTCCCTCGTCGAGCTGGGCTCGAAGGGTGCGGGCGATGCGATACCCCTCCTCGGCGGCGCCCGGCGGAAGATGCCCCGTTTGTGCGATGTCATCGACCCAGCGCTCGCTCTGACCGATGCACTCCAGCAGGCTGTCGATCACCTCGCCACCGATGGCTCCGCGCCCCTCCCTGAGCGCCCCTAAGAGATCTTCGGCTGCGTGAAGCGCCAAGCCCATGGGGGCGAAATCGAAAAGGCCCACGGACCCTTTCAGGGTGTGAACGGCCCGGAAGGCACTGTCGAGATGCGCAGAACCCGCGGGATCGCGCTCCAGGGCCAGCAGGTCGTCGGTTGCCTGCTGAACGAGCTCGCGGGCCTCGACGATGAAGTGCTGGAGCAGGTCGTCCATCACGCACCCTCCACGGGCCGCTGATAGACGATGGCGTCCTCGAAGCGGCGAAGACGGAACCGCTTGGAGATCCTGGTCATCGACTCGGTATGGCCGAGGCAGATGTAGCCTCCTGGCCGCAAGGCGTCGTAAAGATTGTTTGCCGCAAGAAGGCGCGACGCGTCGTCGAAATAGATCAGGACATTGCGGCAGAAGACGATGTCGAACCGTCCCTGCGCAGCGACCGAGGCCGTATCCACCAAGTTGGCCTGGGTGAACCTTACCGACTCTCGCAGGTCCTGAATCAGCCGGCGCTGCCCGTCGCCTCTGGGCTCGAAATAGCGCTCGACCACCTCCGGTGACAGCCGCGACAGGGCGCGCTCTCCGTAGTCACCGTCCAGGGCTTCATCGAGAACCCGCGTGTCGATGTCGGAGCCCACGATCTCGATATGGTAAGCGTCCACCAAAGGCCAGTTTTCGAGCAGCCAGATGGCGATGGAATAGGGCTCCTCTCCGGTCGAGCACGGCACCGACCAGATCCGCACGAGATCCCCCGGCCTTCTGGCCTCGACGATGCTCGGCAGAAGCGAACGTCCCAGGCAGTGGAATTGATGCTCCTCACGGTAGAAGTAGGTTTCGTTCACCGTGAAGACGTTGATCAGATGCTCGACTTCCTTGGGGTCGGATTCCACGTATGAAAAGTAAGCCGGAAAGGAGCGTGTGCCGGTAGCCGTCATGCGTTCGGCGATGCGCCGTTCGATGTAGTAGCGCTTGCTCTCTCCGAAGATCATCCCCGTGCGCTGGTAGAGAAATGCACAGAGGCGGCGGATCTCGTCGGCCGTGAATGTTCTCGCCGCCTTGTCCGGAATGCGTGGGGGCTTGCTCATGAGAGGCCCCTCATATCGATCAGCCGATCGGCGATCTGCTCGAGGGGCGCGACGATCTCGGCGCCGCCGCGGCGAACCAGTTCGCCGGGCATGCCCCAGACCACGGCGCTCTCTTCAGCCTCGGCAATCGTGCGGCCGCCCTGCCCTCGTAGCCGGGTCATGGCCTCGGCCCCATCGCTGCCCATGCCGGTCATCAGCACACCGATCAGCTGCTCGGGCGCGAAGTGCTGCATGGCGCTGTCCACCAGGCGGTCGACGCTCGGGTGCCAGCGATGCTCCGGTAGCGAGGGCGCCGCCATCACCACGGGGCCGTCCGGGCGGGCGCCCACGATCACATCCGCATCGCCTTTGCCGATATAGACGTTTCCGGACGCCAGCGGCATCGGATGGGTGACCTCCGTGACGGTCAGCGCGCAGAGCTTGTCGAGCCGGCGCGCCAGAGGGCCCGTGAACGAACCCGGCATGTGCTGCGCCACGACTACAGGCCAGGGGAAGCCCGCCGGCAGCCGGGAGAGCAAGGCATCGAGAGCCGGCGGACCTCCCGTCGAAGTGCCGACGAGCACGAGACCCCGCGTCGGCATGGCCTTGATCTGCCGCCTTGGCGGGGCGGCGGAAGCACGCTTTCGTGACGACGCAGCAGCGGGCATCGGACTTCCCAGTCCGCTGCGCAGCCGCACCCGTTCAGCCAGCCTCAGGCTGCCGGGCAGGCGCGCTCGCGATGCGGCGCGAACCTTCTCGACAAGGACAGGGGCCAACGTCTCGATTTCCAGGGAAACGGCGCGGCTGGGCTTGGCGATGAAATCGACGGCCCCGAGCTCCAAGGCTTCCAGGGTGGTGCTCGCACCGGCCTCCGTCAGGGACGAGACCATCACGACCGGGCACGGACGCTCAAGCATGATCCGGTCGAGGCAGGCGAGACCGTCCATCTCCGGCATGTGGACATCGAGCGTGATCACATCCGGCCTGAACTCACCGAGCTGCTCCAGCGCCTCCACGCCGTTGCGCGCGAAAGCCACCTCGAAGTCGCCCTCACTGGCAAAGACACCGCCGAGGAGACGCCGCATCAGGGGGGAATCGTCGACGATCAGCAGCCGGATCACGAAGCGGGCCGATCCGTGTTGCCGTCGCCCATGGCCGCAAGAAGGTCCTTCTCGGCCCGGTCCAGAAGCTCGCGCGGATTGAGCAGCAGGATCATCCGCCCCTCGACCTCGATATTGGCGATGCGCTCGATGACCTGGCTTCCCTCGGCAGCGAGATCCGGGGTCGTGCGCAGCTGGCTCTGCGGGATCTTGAGCACCTCCGACACGGTATCGACCACGAAGCCCGCATACATCCGGTCGATCCTGACGACCACGATGCGCTCACGCCTGCGCTCCCCCTGCCCCTCGAACCTGAAGCGCCGCCTCTGATCGATCACCGGGACGACGCGGCCGCGCAGGTTCATGACGCCTTCGATGAAGGCTGGAGCCTTGGGCAGCCGGGTCAGCGTCTCGGGCACGCGCACCACCTCGTCGACAGAGGCGATCGGCAGGCCATATTCCTCGCCGCCGAGTTGAAACACGATGAACTGCTCATCGCCGTCCGACGGCCTGTCGGGGGTGCCCATCGTCTGGTCCTTCTCCGTTTGCGGCATGATCCGTTCGGCCAGGGCCCGATCGCGAAACAGGCTCTCGGTCGACAGAACCGAAACCAGCCGCTGCCCGCCCTCAAGCCGGCAGATCCCCTGGATCCTGGCCTCCGCCTCGCCTCGCGTCAGGATTGCCGGGACCGGATCGATCTCGCTCGAAGGAACGCGAAGGATCTCTTTCATGCCGTCGGTGACAAGGCCCACCAACGCGTCACCGATCCGCGCCACGACAACACGCGAGCGGCTGCCCCCGTTTCCGCCGGCGCGCAAGCCCAGCAGGCCCCGCAGGGAGGCTAGCGGCAGCAACTGCCCGCGAAGGGTCATCACCCCCTGCATGACCGCGTCGGCCTGCGGAACCGCCATCACCCCGGCCGGGAGCGCCACAACCTCATGAACCGAGGCGAGCGGCAACGCGAAGTCCTGGCCCGCGACGGTGAAGCACACGAGAGCCACCTCGTCCCGAACGGCAACCGTTTGCGCCTGAATCGCTTGGCCAACCGACGCATGCCTATGCTGGCCTCGCCTTGCGAAGCTGCCGAAGTCACGGGACAGCAAGGTGTCGAGATCAAGCAATTGGGCAGGCGCACGGCCCACCTCGCCAGCGCTGTCATCTGCGGCGTCGGCGGTGCCCTCGGCTGCGCCCAGGGAGGCCACCTTGTCGATCATAAGACCAACCGGAGCGCCGCGGTCGATGACGACCACCCGGGCCGTCTCCGATGGCGCACCCTTGGTTCCGAGAAGAGCGTGAAGCGACACGACCGGCATCACCGCGCCGCGCAAATTGGCAACGCCGACGAGGCTTGAGGGACCCAGCGGCACGCGGGTTACCGCCGGAGGGCGGATCACCTCGGCCACATCCGAAGCCGGAAAGGCGAAACGCTCGTCGCCTACCTGCACTGTCAGGTACGACTCGGCGACAGCCGAAGGGGCCGTCTCGGTCATGGCCTTACGACTCCGCGATCTGGAGTTCATCCGCGAGGGAGGCGATCTCCTCGATGGCAGCGGCCAGATCCTCGGCGCCGCGGGCCTGCTCGCGGGCGGCGGTTGCGGCCTGGGCTGCCGCGCTGCCGGCCTCCTCGGCGACAGTGGCAACCTGCTGCGTACCCAGGCGGACTTCGCGCACGGAGGCCAGGATCGTCTGGGATCCGGACAGAACGGCGGCGCTGCCCTGCCGGATCGCGGCCACGTCGGCCTCAACCGCGCCGAGGCGCTCGGCGATCAAGGTGTTCTTGGCGACTTCCGTCTCGGAGATCGCCGCGCTCTGCTCGAGGTCGCGCCGGATGACGGTAATCCGATCGCGAATCTGGCGCACGACGTCCTTGATGCGGTCGGCATTCTCGGAGGCGTCCCGCGCAAGATTGCGGATGTCGCCGGACACGATGGCAAAGCCGCGTCCGGCTTCGCCGGCCCTGGCTGCTTCGATGGATCCGCTCACGGCGAGCATGTTCGTCTGAACCGCCACGAGGGCGATGCCATCGACGATCTTCTCGATGCGGCGACCGGATTCGTCCAAGCCTCCCATGAGGCCAATGACGGCCCGTGTCTCCTTCAGCGAACCCTCGATGCCCGAAGCAAGCCGCATCGTGGCGCTGCGGTTTTCCTGGAGGGCTGCAGCAAGGGCCTCGATGCGCTCCACGGACGCGCCGGCAACATCCTGCGTGGCGCCGGTTGCCCGCTCGATCTGCTCCATGGCCGCATTGGCCTGCTGGGTGGCCGCAGCCTGCATCTGCGCTCCCCGGTTGATCTGATCGACGGCGGTCATGATCTCGCCGGCAGCGCCCGACAGTTCCTGAATGGCAGCCGACAGCTCCTCGGCCGCGGATCCCACCTGCTCGGCGCTGGACGACCCCGCCGTGTTCGCCTGAAGATCGTCGGCCAAGGCGGCGAGAGCCCCCGCGGTCTGCTGGCTCTGATCGAGAGCCACGCTCTGCTGCTGCACGGCGCGCTGCGCTTCGGCCGCGGCAGCCGCCTGCTCCTCGGCGGCGCTCGCCACCTGCTCCGCGCCGCGCTGGGCTTCGCGGATGGCTGACTCCGCCTCGACGGATGCCATGAGGATGGCCTGGCTTCCTTCGGCAAGGCGTGCGGCCTCGGAGCGGATCCTGTCCAAGGCTGCGACCACGGTGCGGCCCACCTGGGCGTCGCCGGATGCGGTTTGCGCCGCGGCCCTGATCCGTTCCGCGACGGAGCGGACCTCGCCGACGATGCTTTCCGCAAGCGCCTGAATGTCCTGTGCACTCTTTTCCGAGTTGCCCGCCAGGGCCCGCACCTCGTCGGCAACGACCGCAAAGCCGCGGCCGTTCTCTCCGGCACGGGCGGCTTCGATCGCGGCATTGAGGGCCAACAGATTGGTCTGATCGGAAATTTCACCGACGGCGCGGGTGATGCTGCCGATATCGGCAGCCTGCTGCTCCAGGAGCGAGATGATCTCGACCATGCTCGTCTGGCGCGCCGCGTTGGCCTCCACCGAGGCGACGGAGGCATCGATCTGGGCGCCGGTCTCGATCAACAGGGTCTGCAAGCCGGTGGTCCTGGCCCGAGAAGCCTCCGCATGCTGTCGCGCCTCGGAGAATGAGGCGCCGAGGCTCACGATGGCGGACAGGGACTGCTGGGCAGCGCCTGCCGCCTCCTCCGCTCCAGCCGCAATCTGCTCCATGGACCGGCGCAGCTGCTCGGCAGCGGACGAAGCCTCGGCAACGCCGCTTGCCAGCTCTTCGGTAGCGGCGCCGATGCGTTCGGCTGCCTTCTGCTGCCGGACGCGGACGCGCTCGAGCGTCCGGCGCTGCACGCTTCCTCCCCTGGCAGGGTTGGGAGCGGCCGTCGAACCGGCATCATCACCGTTTGCCTGACGTGGGTTGCCCCTGCCTGCGAGTTCGGACGTCTTGACCAGTGCCATTGATGGCCTTCGATGTTGTGTACAATCTTGGAACGCCCTGGCCCGACAGGCATGTTGTCCGCAGGCTGAGCCGAGGTGGGGCGAAGGCGAGACCCAAGTTTTATAGGCCTCCGGCACACATAGGCAAGCGACCCATTGGGGGCGTTCACCCTGGCGGGAGCTTGGTCCACAGGACGAAGAGTTCGATTCGCCTCCAGCCTCACCGAGGCCTATCGGTTCAGCTCGCGATGGCCCTTTCTTTTGAAGATTTCGATCAAAACCAAATCTTTTCGGCCCATAAGTGAAAGTATCTGAATCGATTCAGATTCAGCAAGATTATGAGTCAGTTATATGGGGCCGGCGCAAGCTCAATAGTTTCAAGGCTTTAGGCTCGAAATGCGTATTGAACTCTACGCGGCCGCGAATAGAGATCTGCGCAGCCCCGTATCGGACTCGGCGCTGAAAACGGACCCTTCACATAGGAGTCTGCGCAAAGCCGTATCGGACTCTACGGGGCATGGCGTGCAAAGCCTTGTAAACCAACAACAATCTTAGCACGCCCTGCATCGAACTCTGCGCTCGCCAGCTCAGGACGTCCGATAAGGTCCCCCGGAAACAGCGATTGCTGGAACGATGCAACGTCGTCGAGTCGACCCGAGAACCGGGAATCCTCCTGAGCGTATTGAACTCTGCGCTTGGCTTGCAGCGCGTGGCCCGGCCTATCGCGGCCAGGTGGAGAGCACCGTATCGAACTCTGCGCAGGCTCCTCGCGCCACACGGCACCGGCTGGCACGAAGACCGCGGCTGTTCTGACGAAAGCTTTGGATAACTCCACGGCAACCGTCTTTGGGACGGATCCAAGCTCAGTTTGGAGTCGTTGCGAGTCCGCGAGCCCACCTCCGTGCCTCTCAAAGACGGGACCAATCATGAGCCTCGACGAACAGATTTCCGCGATCCGTGACCCCGATCTCCTTGGGGAGGTCGAGCGAGCCCGCGGTCATTTCATGTTCAAGACCCTCATCGAGCACATCGCCCACAAGCAGGCCCTGCGGGATGCGGAGCAGAAGAAGCAGGCGGAGGCAGAGGCTCGCCGCACGGCCATGAGCCGGGACCAGAAGCGTCGGGATGCGGTGCGTGAGGTGATCGAGAACGCACCGAGCTCGCCCGAGAACATCCAGCATATTCACAGTGTCCTGGCCCTCTGCGGGCTGCCCTACCGGGAGCCCAAGGGCGAGCGCGAGTTCTTCCGTGAATACGGCCGCAACACCCTGAGCATCATGTCAGGGCGTCTCAAGAACCCGAAGACCGGCCAGATGGAAGTTCAGGGGCTCCCTTACGGCCCCAAAGCCCGCCTGGTGCTGCTCCATCTCTGCACGGAAGCCGTTCGTCAGCGGAGCGCGAAGATCGAGGTTGCCGACAGCCTGTCGGGCTTCATCAAGCAGATGGGTTTTCCCGTCACGGGAGGCGAGCGGGGCACCCTGCGCCAGTTCAAGGAGCAGCTGAACCGGCTCGCTGCCTGCACCATGCAGATCGGCCTCTGGGACGGGGCCTCGCGATCCAGCACGCTCAACGTTCCCCCCTTCCGCCAGCTCGATATCTGGCTGACCGGGAATGCCGACCAGGGACTGCTCTGGTCCAACACGGTTCAGTTCCATTCCGAGTTCTACGACAACCTCATCCAGCATGCGCTGCCGGTGGACATCCGGGCCGCCCGGGCCTTTGCCGGCTCGGCCCGGAAGCTGGATATGCTGTTCTGGATGGGCTACCGCCTGCGAACGGTCCAGCGTCCGTTAAGGCTCTCCTGGGACAACCTGCATAAGCAGTTCGGCTCGGACAATGCCAGCATCCGAAGCTTCAAGCAGGCCTTCAAGGGAGAC